>NZ_DAIPZB010000018.1:21821-82728 GCF_036782435.1 Pinisolibacter sp.
ACCCAAAGCACCCAAAGCACCCAAAGCACCCAAAGCACCCAAAGCACCCAAAGCACCCAAAGCAAAGGAGATTCGCCGATGTGTCACGTCAATAGCTGGGGCGCTAACGAATAAGTTTTTGCGCTCCGCAAGGAGATTGCATGATCAATTTTAACGAACCTCCCCTCGATACCGCCAGCTTCGAGTGGGACAACAATAAGCGACTCGCGAACATCGCCAAACACGGCATCGACTTCGAGGATGCCATCGACGTGTTCTTCGAGCCGCATCTGGATGAGCCGCTGAGCTATCCGCACGAAGCCCGCCGAAAGGCCCTCGGCCTGATCGGCGATCGTCTCGTCGCCGTGATCTACACGTGGCGGGGTCCTTCGATCCGGATCATCTCGGCGCGACGAGCGAGAGCCAATGAGCAGAGAGCGTATCGTGCGCTACACCCTCGCGGAGATCCGTGAGAAGCGCGCCTCGGGCGAATTGAAGAGCGAAACCGATTGGGCTCGGGTCGATGCCAAGACCGACGAGGACATCGAGCGCGACATCGCCTCCGATCCCGATTGGCAGCACGATCTCGACCCCGACTGGGAGAACGCCGTCCTCGTCGTTCCCCCGTCGAAGACCCCGATCTCCATCCGCCTCGACGCCGACGTCCTCGCCTTCTTCCGTGAAGGCGGCGCCGGCTATCAGAAGCGGATCAACGCGGTGCTGCGCTCCTACATGGACCACACGCGGAAACGCCGGGCCAAGCGCAAGTCCGACGCGGCGGAGTGACGAAGGCGCGCCCTCACCCCACCCCCGGCAGCCCCACGAACCCCGCCGTGATCGCCACCTGCGCCCCCCAGTAGAGCCACCACACGGCGAGCGGCAACCAGAAGGTGGCGAGGGGGCCTTCCTTCAGGCGGAAGGTGACGGTCGCCAGACACGAGTCGGAGGCCGCGAAGGCGAAGGCGCCGACGAGCGCCGAGCCACGTCCCGAGAGCGCCAGCGCACTCACCACCATGGTGGCGATGGTCACCGTATAGGCGACGACCGGCGCCCGCATCGAGCCGAGATGCCCCCACAGCCAGCCGAGCAGGCCGAGGCAGAGCACCACGATCGCCACCGCACCGACGAGCCGCCACGTCTCCCCCCCGATCGCCGCGAGGGGCAGGCCGACCTGCCGGAACAGCACGATGTAGACGACATGGGCGAGGAGAAAGCTCGAGAGGCCGGCGAGGAACGGCTTCTCGCCCTCGAAGGCGAGGAAGAAGTCGCCGAGCGCCGAGAGCGCCAGCGCCGCGACCAGCCACACCGGCCCGCCGGCGAGAAACGCGTAGACCGCGAGCGAGGCCACCGCCGTGGTCTTCACCACCGCCCGGCGCGGCGTCTTCTCCGCCCGCAGCAGCACGGTGCCGTAGAGCGCGGCGGCGAGACCGGAGAGGAGGAGGGCGGCGGGCAAGGATCGTTCCCCGGATCATCGCGGCGAGGGATATCGTGACGAAGGACATCGCGGCGCGGGCCCGAGCCCCGTGGGCCTCCGGCACGCGTCGGGACGCGGACCGGCGCTCGCATCTTCTTCGCGACCGCATCGAAGACCGACCGGCGAAACGCCGGGCGCGCGGCCTCACTCCACCCGCGGCCGGATGCGCACCACCACGTCGACGTCTTCGAGTTCCATGCCCGGCGGCAGGGTCGGCATGCCGATCACCTTGAGCTCGCCGGCGGAGATATCGGTCACCTCGCCGGTCGAGGCGTCGTAGAGGTGGTGATGCGGCGCGGTGTTCGAATCGAACACCACCTTCTCGGAATCGATGATCAGGCGGCGCAGCAGGTTGGAGCGCTCGAAGAGATCGAGCGTGTTGTAGACGGTCGCGCGCGAGATTTCGGGCATGATCACCCGCGCCCGCGCCCACACCTGATCGGCGGTGAGGTGGATCGGTCGCGACAGCAGCACTCGCGCGATCACCAGCCGCTGCAGCGTCAGCGCGATACCGGCGGTGCGCAGTCGATCGGCGAGGTCCTGATCGGTGACCTCGCTCATGCGTATCGCCCCGCCGATCTCGTCGTCGAGGTTGATGCCCTGCGGCGACAGGGAAGTCTGCATGGCCCGACCCATGATACGTCACTCCAACCGGAGGCGAGAAACGAAGCCGAAATCATAGAACGTCCTCCTCGCCACGAAAAGTCCTGCCCGCGAACGGGGTTCGATTCGATCGGCGGACATCGAGTCCGTCGGCCGTCCCCCGCCGTTCCGTTCGATCGGGAAGCCGTCATCCGCCGGCTCCTCGGGTCTGCGCCTCCCCATCTTTCGCCCGCCTCTGCAGGTGGCCGAGCAGGAACGAGAGCTCGTCGTCGCCGAGCGGCACGAATCGCCGCATCGCATTGATGTTGGAGATCCACTTCTCGGCGTCGTAGGCCTCCGGCTTCGGCAACGCATGACAGAACGAGCAATTGGCGTCGTACATCTCCGCCGCATAGGCGGCGATCCGCCCACCGTCGGACACCCAACCCGGTGCGGCGGTCCAGCCGCGCAGCCGGCCTTCGGTCCAGGTCTCGTCACGCTCCGGCTCGACCCGCGCCGCGCCGGCCTCGATCTCGAGCCGATCACCGTCGACGACGGTCGCCGCCGTGATGCGGCGCCCGAAGGCGGCGTAGACGGTGCGGACCGTCCCTTCCCGCTGCCAGACCATCGCCTCGATCCGCAGGCGATCACCCTCTTTGGCCAGAACTCGCACCGGCATCCCCGGCACGACACGCGCGACGGGGCTCCCTCCCGTCGCGTCGGCGAAGACGTCCATCGTCACGAGCGCCGTCACCGTGGCCCCGATCGCGAGCGAGGGCACCGCTTCGGTTATCCGCCGCGCCATCTCGCGATGCCGGGCGGTGAGGTCGGGCAGCTTGTGGGCTATGCCCTTGTGGCAATCGATGCAGGTGTAGCCCTTCCCCTCCGCCGCCTTCATCGCTTCGACCGATTTCGGCCGTTGCTTGTGGAAGTCCATCGCTTCGTAGCTGTGGCAATTGCGGCATTCGCGGCTGTCGCTCTCCCGCATCCGAGCCCATTCGCGACGCGCCAGATCGAGACGCCGCGCTTCGAACTTCTCCGCCGTGTCGATCGTGCCGGCGAGCTTGGCCCAGAGTTCGCCGCTCGCCTGCACCTTGCGGATCACTTTGTGGGTCCAATCCTTCGGCACGTGGCAATCGGAGCAGACGGCACGAACGCCCGACGGGTTCGCCCAGTGCACCGAAGCGCGGTATTCCTCGTGGACCGTGGAACGCATCTCGTGACAGGAGATGCAGAAGTCGAGGCTGTTCGTCGCCTCCAGGGCGGTGTTGAAGGCACCCCACCCGACGATCCCGACGACGATGCCGAAGACCACCCCGGCGGGAATGCTCCACCATCTCCGAACGACACGACGGCCGGCGGATCGGTCCGATTCCCCACGCGTCGTCATCGACGGCGTACCCTTTTCCATTTCACCCCCGTCGCCGGTCCACGACGAACGGACCACCGACCGCCCGGTCCCACCTCCCGTCCGGGTGGGACCGCGCAGCCGGCGGAAGAGATCCACCGACGGGCATCAGGGGCGGCGAGCCCGCCGGTGGCGATGACGAGACGTCGATCGGGCGGCCGATCGACGTCTCTCGGGCGCGAGCCTCAGCCGAAGGGCTTCGGCTTCGGGGTCTGGTCGGTCGACGGCGGCAGGATCGGCAGCTTGAAGTCGGGCTGGTCGCCGGTCAGCGTCTTGAGGAACGCCACGATCGAAGCGTTCTCTTCCGAGCTGAACTTCTTGCCGAGCTGCAGACGGCCCATCAGATCCACCACTTCGGTGAGCGACCAGTAGGCGCCGTCGTGGAAGTAGGGATAGGTCATCTCGACGTTGCGCAGCGTCGGAACCTTGAAGTTGAAGCGATCGGCGTCCTTGCCGGTGACCGCCGCGAGGCCTTCGGCCTTGTTCTTGGTCTGGTAGGGCTCGATCACGCCCATCTTCTGGAACGAGGCGCCGCCGGCGGCCGGTCCGTTGTGGCAGGCGACGCAGCCGGAGTCCTTGAACAGTTCCCAACCGGCCACTTCCTGCTTGGTCAGCGCCTTCTTGTCACCCGTCAGCCACTTGTCGAAGCGGGAGTTCGGCGTGACCAGCGTGTCCTCGAAGGCGGCGATCGCCGTCGTCACCCGGTCGATGTTCACCCCGTCCGAACCGAACGCCGACTTGAACTCGGCGACATAGGCCGGGATCGATTCGAGGACGTCGACCGCGAGCTGGTGGGTGAAGGCCATCTCACCCGGATTGGCGATCGGTCCGCCGGCCTGTTCCTTCAGGTCCTTGGCGCGACCGTCCCAGAACTGGGCGAGGTTCATCGACGAGTTGAGCACGGTCGGCGCGTTGATCGGCCCCTGCTGCCAGCGGTCGCCGATCGACGTCGGCAGGTTGTCGGTGCCGCCCATCGAGAGGTTGTGGCACGAGTTGCAGGAGATGAAGCCGGACTTCGACAGGCGCGGGTCGAAATAGAGTTTCTTGCCGAGTTCGACGACCGCCGGTTTGGTGACCTTGGCGGCGGGAATGGGCTGGATCGGTTCGTCGGCCGCGAAGGCGAGCGCGGTCGAGCCGGCGAGAAGCGAGAGGGAGGCGAAGAGCAGGGAAATCGGGCGCGTCATGGGACGGATCTCCATCGGATCGGCCGACGGATGGCGTCGGCGTCGGGTCCGCCGACGGAAGCCGTCGGCGTCGGGTCGTGCCGCCCATGTCGGCGGCTCTCCTCGACCGTCTCGTGTCTCTCCTCGCCATCCCCGTCCGAATGGCGAGCCGTCGGTTCGGTCGAGATGGGTTATTGCGTTTAGACCGGGTCCAAACCTTGCGATGGATCAAAATCGGTGCCCTCGGACCGCCGCTGGGACGTCCTGTCGCAGCCCTGGCAAATTCGACGAGGTCGATCTCCGCCGCTCCGGCGCACGCCCGAAGCGACGAGAAGAGGCGGACGAATCCATCGATCCGTCCGCCTCCGGAGATCATCGCCGAGGGGCGATCCGCCGTGTCGACCTCGCCTCAGCCGGTCAGCGCCGCCTTGACGAGGCCGCTCGCCTTGGAGAAGTCCATCTTGCCGGTGAAGCGCTCCTTGAGCGCCGCCATCACCCGGCCCATGTCCTTCGGCCCGGCCGCGCCGATCTCGGCGACGAGGGCGGCGATCGCCGCTTTCGCGTCATCTTCGCTCATCTGCTTCGGCATGAATTCGCGGATGACGGCGATCTCCTCGCGCTCCTTGGCGGCGAGTTCCGGCCGTCCACCCTCGTCGTAGAGCTTGGCCGAGTCCTCGCGCGACTTCACCAGCTTCGCCATCAGCTCGACGATCTCGCCGTCGGAGATCTGCTCGACGCCGGAAGTGCGGCCGGCGATGTCCTTGTCCTTGATCGCCGAGGTGATCATCCGAAGCGCCGACAGGCGCGCCTTGTCGCCCGCCTTCATCGCCGTCTTGACCGCGGCGTTCAGCTCGTCCCGCATGGCTTCTCTCCTCGCATCGATCGCCGTTTCGCCCGTTCCATACACCCTCGCCGGCCACGACGCGACCATCGGTCCATGAAAGCATCGCGCGCGAGTTGACCTCTTTCCGGGGGCGGCCTATATCGCGCCCCGAGGCGGGCGACGACCTTCGCGGGGTCGGACGTCGTGCGTCCGGGGGCAGCCCATCGCCCGCGGACGATCCGCGCGGCTCGCGGCCACCGCTCCGGTGACCCGAGTGACCCCCGACGAGAACCGATGCCATGACCGACACCATTTCCGCCGGCGTCTCCGCTGAAGCCGACGTCTGGGCCGAGCCGAAGCCGACCGCCCTTCTGGTGCTGGCCGACGGCACGGTCATCGAGGGCCAGGGCCTCGGCGCCGCCGGCTCCGCCGTCGGCGAGGTCTGCTTCAATACCGCCATGACCGGCTACCAGGAGATCCTCACCGATCCCTCCTACGCCGGCCAGATCATCACCTTCACCTTCCCGCACATCGGCAACATCGGCGTCAACGACGAGGACATCGAGACCGTCAACATGGCCTCGGCCTCCGGCGTGCGCGGCTGCGTGCTCAAGGCGTCGATCACCGAGCCGTCGAACTGGCGCTCGACCCGCCATCTCGATCAATGGCTGAAGGCTCGCGGCATCGTCGGCCTCGCCGGCATCGACACCCGCGCGCTCACCGCCCTGATCCGCGAGAAGGGCATGCCCAACGCGGTCATCGCCCATTCCCCCGACGGCATCTTCGACCTCGCGGCGCTGAAGAAGGAAGCCGCGGCGTGGCCCGGCCTCGAGGGCATGGACCTCGTGCCGATGGTGACCTCCGCCCAGTCCTTCACCTGGGACGAGACCACCTGGACGCTCGGCGAGGGCTACGGCCGCCAGACGGCGCCGAAGTACCGCATCGTCGCCCTCGACTTCGGCGTGAAGCGCAACATCCTGCGCCTCCTGGCCGACGCCGGCGCCGAGGTGATCGTCCTGCCGGCGACCGCCACCACCGACGAAGTGCTGGCGCTGAAGCCCGACGGCGTCTTCCTGTCGAACGGCCCCGGCGATCCGGCGGCGACCGGCGAATACGCCGTCCCCACCATCAAGGGCGTCGTCGATGCGGGTCTGCCGACCTTCGGCATCTGCCTCGGTCACCAGATGCTGGCGCTGGCGCTCGGCGCCAGGACCATGAAGATGCATCAGGGCCACCACGGCGCCAATCATCCGGTGAAGGACTTCACCACCGACAAGGTCGAGATCACCTCGATGAACCACGGCTTCGCCGTCGATCGCGACAGCTTACCCGAGGGCGTCGTCGAGACCCACGTCTCGCTCTTCGACGGCTCCAACTGCGGCATCGCGCTCGAGGGCAAACCGGTGTTCTCGGTGCAATACCACCCCGAGGCCTCGCCCGGCCCGCAGGACAGCCACTACCTCTTCACCCGCTTCATGAACCTCATCCGTGAGGCGAAGGGCGAAGAGACGCTGCCCGAGCGCGCCTGATCGGGGATCGGGACCGCCATCGAACATCGAGAAGGCCGCCTACGGGGCGGCCTTCGTCGTTTCGGCGCCTACGGGAGAGTGCGACGCAGGCGACGACGGCCTCGCCTCACCGCACCGCGATCTCGATCAGGCTCGGGCCGTCCCGCTCCAGCGCCTCGGCCACCGCGGCGCGGATCGCGTCCGGGTCGTCGGCACGAACCGACGGCACGCCCATCGACGCGGCGAGCGCCTGGAAGTCGATCGCCGGATCGTCGACGTCCATGCCGACGAAGCGGCCCGCCACCGCGTTCGGACACCCGAGCTGCTTGGCGATGTTCTGCAACACGCCGTAGCGGCGGTTGTTGAAGACGAAGAACAGCACCTTCGTCCCGTATTTCGCCGCGCTCCACAGCGCCTGCGGCGAATACATCGCCCCGCCGTCGCCGACGAAACTCGCCACCGGCCCGTCATGCATCAAGGCCGCCCCGACCGCCGCCGGCATGTTGCAGCCGAGCACGCCGCCGCGGGCGAAGAAGTAGCGCCCCGGCCGGGTCATCAACAGCTCCTGCACCCGCCCGAAGGTGGCCGCCGAATCGTTGGCGATCAGCGTCGTCTCCGGCAGCGCGTCCGACACGGAGAGAACGGCGAGATCTGGGGTGAGCGGCGTCGACGCATCCGCCAGGATCTCGGCACGCACCGCCGCGACGTGGCTCCCCTTCGCCACCCGCCGCGCTTCGAGCCGCGCCGCGATCGTCTCCCGGTCGAGGCGATGGGCGAGATCGGCGGCGGTCGCCTCGAGCGTCACGCCGATGTCGCCGAGGAGCGCCGTGTCGGCCGGATGCTCGCGCCCGAAGGCCTCCGGATTGTCGGCGATGTGATGCACCCGGACCCCCTCGGGGATCGGCCGCACGTCGCGGTAGGGGTAGGCGACGAAGGCTCGCCCGCCGACGAGGACGATCGCCTCGGCCTTCTCCAGCCGCTCGCGCATCACCGCGAAGTCCGGCTTCAACACCCCGGCCCAGCACGGATGCGCCGAGGGGAAAGCGGCGCGCGAGGTGAGCTGCGTGCCCCACACCGCATAGCCGCCGGCCTCCGCGAAGGCGACGATGCCCGGAGCGGCGCGCGCCGGCAGATCGTCGCCGAGCAGCACGAAGACCTTCTCCGGATCTTGCGCGGCGAGCTTCTCGGCGAGCAGCAGCGCATCCGGAGACGCCCCGAGCCGCGGCGGAGCGGAGGCGGGCGGCGTCGGCCCCTCGACCGCCTGATCGAGAATGTCCATCGGCAACGACAGGAACACCGGCCCGCACGGCGGCGTCCGGGCGATGGCGAAGGCACGCCTGAGCGCCTGGCCGACGTCCTCGCCGCGCCTGACTTCCGTCGCCCACTTGGTCACCGGATGGGCGAGCGCCACGAGATCGCCCGAGAGCCACGGCTCGGTCATCAGATGCCGCGTGTCCTGCTGGCCGGCGGTGACGACCAGCGGCGTCTCGCTCGCCTTCGAGGCGACGAGCACGCCCATGGCGTTGCCGAGGCCGCCCATGGCGTGGAGGTTGACGAAACCGGTCCTGCCCGAGGTCAGCGCCCAGCCGTCCGCCATGCCGACCGCCGTCGCCTCCTGCAGCCCCAGCACATAGGTGATGTCGGGCGCGTCGACGAGCGCGTCCATCAGCGGCATCTCGGTCGAGCCGGGATTGCCGAAGACGTGGGTGATGCCCTCGTCGCGCAGGATGTCGAGCAGAACGTCGGCGGCGCGCCTCGTCATGGCGGAATGTCTCCTCGGCCGGATACGGCGACCCGGCCACGGGACGTGACGGATCTTCCCACCGAAGCTAGCGCGAGGGCCGCGCCATCGGCGGTCGAAGAGAGCCACCCTGGTGCGACATCACGCAATCGGATAGCGTGAAATCGACCCTACGAGATACCGGATCGCACATGGACGAGATCGACCGCAAGATCCTGCGCATCCTGCAACAGGATTCCTCGATCCAGAATCAGGCCCTCGCATCCCTTGTCGGCCTGTCGCCGTCGCCGTGTCTGCGGCGCGTCCGGGCGCTCGAGGCGGCCGGCGTGATCCGCGGCTACGTGGCGCTGGTCGACGGCAAGGCGGTCGGCGCCGGCTTCGTCGCCTTCGTCGAGGTGCGGCTGGAGCGCCAGTCGGAAGCCTGGTCGACCCGCTTCGAGACGGCGATCCTCGCCCGCCCGGAAGTGATCGATTGCGCCTTCGTCACCGGCGATTTCGACTATCTCCTGAAGGTCGCCGTCGCCGACCTCGACGAGTTCCACCGCTTCCTCACCCAGATCCTGACCCGCATCGAAGGCGTCGCCAACACGCGGACGATCATCCCGGTGAAGCGGATCAAGGAAACGACGGCGGTGAAGATCGGCTGAGGCGGACGGCATCACTCTCCGCCTTCGACGTTCATGTCGATCATCGACCGGCTCCAGTCGGCGATGAACCGCGTCCGCCGCATCCGATCCTGGGTGAGGAGCAGCGCCGGACCGATGGCGATGGGCCGGCCGGCGCCGGAGCCGAGGATCGAGGCGGGGCCTTCGACCCCCGGGGGTAGGCCGCCGTCGGCGGAGAAGAAGAAGGCCTCGGCGCGGCCGACCTCCTGCCCGCGCGGCGACAGCAGATAGTCGAGGAAGATCCCGCCGTCGCCCCCGGAGCTGCGCCGCGGGATCATCGCGCCGCGCGCCAGCACGAGGGTGTAGTCGCGCGGCAGCACGATCCCGATCGGCGCGCCCTGCCGCATGCGGCCGTAGGCATAGGAACCGAGGAGGTTGTAGCCGATCAGCAACTCGCCACGCGCCACGCCTTCGAGCACCTGATCGGTGCAGCAGCGCAGCACGGTGCCGACGCGGCCCATGCTCTCCAACAGTCGGCCGTAGGTCGTCCCGGTCTGGAGAAGATCGAAGAAGGCGTAGAGGTAGCCCACCCCCGACAGGCGGATGTCGTAGGTGCCGACCCGCCCGCGGAACAATCCGGCGTGGGTGCGCAGGATCTCGGCCAGTTGGTGGTGGCTCGCCGGCACCAGTTCCGGGGCGAGCAGCTTCTTGTTGTAGACGATCACCGCCGGTTCGAGAGTGAAGCCGAAGACCTCGTCGCGCCATTTCGCCCAGCTCGACAGTGCGGCGGCGTCACCGCTCCGGTGAGGCGCGGCGCACCCGCGATTGGCCAGTTCGACGAGATGGTCGACGGCCGAGGAGAGCAGGAGATCGGCATGGGGCCGATCGGCGCGGCAGGCCTCGGCGGCCTCTTCGAAGAGATCGTTGGTGACGTAGTCGTGGTAGTCGACCGTCACGTCGGGACGCAGCCTCTGAAAATCGAGGATCAACGGCCGGATCGCCGAGAGGTCGGTCGCCCCGCGCACCACGATGCGACCGCGCTCACCGGCCGGCGCCGGAAACACCTCCCGTTCCGCGGCCCGGACCGTCGCCGTCGACAGGGCGAGCGCCGCCGCGATGAGGATCGAGCGCCACGTCATACCGTCGCCTCCTTCACGCCGCCGGCACGCGTCAGCTCGAGGATCACCGTGAAACCGGCCGCACCGGCCTCGCGAAAGGCGAGACCGCCGCCATGGGCGCGGCAGACCTCGGCGGCGATGGCGAAGCCAAGACCTGTGCCCTCGAGGCCGGACGAGGGTGCGCCGAAGCGGGTGGTCACCCGCTCCCAGACGCTCGACGGGATGCCGGGTCCGTCGTCCTCGACTTCGATCGTCACCCGCGCCGGGTCCGGTTCGAGCACCCGGACCGTCAGGTGGCCCGGCGCGCCGTGGCGGATGGCGTTGCCGATGACGTTGGTCAGAGCCTCGCGCAGGCTGACCGGCTCGCCTGTGACGATCACCTCGTGCTCGGGCGCCTCGAGCGCCACCACGACGTCGCGGTCGAGCGAAGCCGGCACCGCGTCGCGCAATGCCCGCCGTGCGATCGCCACCACGTCGACGTCGACGAAATCGATCGTGTCGGTGCGATGGATCACCATGGCGTGGCTGAGGATCTGATTGGTGAGGCGGCCGAGCTGATCGGCGCGATCGCGAATGCGCTCGACCCGGTCGCGATCGCGCCCGCCGATGTCGCCGCGCGACAGGAGGTCGATCTGCGCCGTAAGCGCGGTCAGGGGCGTGCGGATCTGGTGAGCGGCGTCGGCGATGAAGCGTTGCAGGAGCGCCATGCGCTCGGCGAGCCGCTCCATGAAGTGATTGATCGCCCCGGCGAAGGGCCGCAGTTCCTTCGGCATGGCGATGTCGAAGGCGGTGAGGTCGTTGGGGTCGCGGTCGTCGAGCGCCTGCGCCACCCGTTGCAGCGGCGCCAGCGCGATGCGGACGGCGATGATCGCACCGACCAGCCCGACGACGCCGAGCGCGACCACCAGCCCGATCACCTGCAACGCCAGACTTCGCGCCAGCGACGATCGGGCGGTCTCCGTCTGGGCCACCAGGACCTGGACGCGGCCGGAGATCGCCGGGTCGGACACGGCGCGGGAGACGACGGCGACGCGGACCGGTTCGCCGAGATGGCGGCCGGCGGAGACGACCGGCTCCCGCCGCAGCCGGTCGGGATCGCGCCGCACCTCGAGATCGTCGGCGCCGGTGATCGTCTTCCCGTCGACGCCGATCACTCGATAGAAGACGCGGTCGCGGTCGGCGAGCGCCAGCATCTCGAAAGCCGAGAGCGGCAGATCGACCACCAGGCGATCGTCCTCCACCGCGATCGCCTCGGCGATCTGCAGGGCGGCACCGATGAGCAGGCGGTCATAGGCCTCGTCGGCGGCGGTGCGCCCCCATACCCAGGCGGCGGCGACCAGCGTCACCGCGACCGCGCCGAGCACCGCGCCGATCGCCAGGACGAGACGGAGGAAGAGCGAAGGTTCACGCCGGCTCATGGGCGACCAGTCGATAACCGAGGCCGCGCAGGGTCACCACCTCGGCCCGGGCGCCCTCGAGTTTGCGCCGCAGCCGCGCCACGTAGAGTTCGACGGCGTTGGCGCCGGGCGCTTCGTCGAAACCGAAGAGCTGATCGAGCAACTCCTCCTTGGTGAAGACTTTGCCCGGTCGCGAGGCGAGGATCTCGAGCAGGGTCAACTCGCGGCGCTTGAGGGCGACCTCGCGCGCGCCGATACGGACGCTGCGCGAAGAGCGGTCGACGACGATGTCGCCGACGCGGATCTCGTTCGACGCTTCGCCGGACCGGCGTCGCAGGAGGGCGCGGGCGCGCGCCTCGAGCTCGCGGAAGTCGAACGGTTTGACCAGATAGTCGTCGGCGCCGAGATCGAGCGCGCCGACCCGGTCGTCGACTTCCGACCGGGCGGTGAGGACCAGCACCGGAACGGCGTTGCCGGCCGCCCGCAGCCGCTGGAGGATGGCGAAGCCGTTCAGACCCGGCAGGTTCACGTCGAGGATGACGAGGTCGTAGGGGGTGTAGTCGAGAATCTCGCTCGCCGCGGCGCCGTCCGTCTCCCAATCGACGGCATGGCCGGTGGTCTCGAAGCGATCGACGATCGCCTCGGCCACGTCGCGCGTGTCCTCGATCAGGAAGATCCGCATGGCTGCCCTCGACGGCGCGCGCGCCGTGACAGGTTGGTGACAGGTCGCGACGCTAACAATCGTCGTCGAACCCGTCCACAAAGAATCCGGGAAGATCAAATTCGGAGGAAGGTCCGGGCCGACCGGACAGAAATTCCTACCCGACAAGTCATCGCACCGACGATGACCAGCCGTCGCGACGATGTCGTCGCGCGGACGGATCGGTGTGACCGAGGAAACGTCCAGAGAGGAAAGAAGACGATGCCGACCTTCTTCAGCAACACCAAGATGCTGGCTTGCGCCATGGTCCTCCTCGGCGCCACCGCGGCTTCCGCGGCGCCGGAGAAGACCGAATGCCTCGCCGGCGCCAAGCCGGGCGGTGGTTTCGACCTGACCTGCCGTCTCGCCGCCAATTCGCTGCTGGCGACCAAGGCGATCGACAAGCCGATGGCCGTCACCTACATGGAAGGCGGCGTCGGCGCGGTCGCCTACAACCACGTGATCTCCAAGCGGGCGGACGACGCCTCGCTCATCACCGCCGCCTCTTCCGGTTCGGCGCTGCTCATCGCCCAGGGCAAGTTCGGCAAGTACGACGCCTCGGCGGTACGCTGGCTCGCCGGCCTCGGCGCCGACTACGGCGTCCTGGTGGTCGCCGCCAATTCGCCGATCAAGACGCTGAAGGATCTGGTCGACGCCTATGCGAAGACGCCGAACGAGTTCCCGATCGGCGGCGGCGGCGCGGTCGGCAGCCAGGACTGGATGAAGGCGGCGCTGATGGCCAAGGCCGCCGGTCAGGCGCCGAAGTCGATGCGCTACGTGGCGCTCGAGGGCGGCGGCGCGGTGATCACCGCGCTCGAAGGCGGCCACATCAAGGTCGCCTCCGGCGACGCCGCCGAAATGGTCGCTCACCACACCGCCGGCAAGGTCCGCATCCTCGCGGTGATGTCGAAGGAGCGCCTGCCCGGCGCGCTGAAGGACGTGCCGACCGCCAAGGAGCAGGGCATCGACGTCGACTGGACGGTGTGGCGCGGCTTCTACGTCGGCCCGAACGTGTCGGACGCCGACTACGCCTGGTGGACGAGCACCTTCGAGAAGCTCACCGCGACGCCCGAATTCGCCAAGGAGCGCGAGGCCCGCGGCCTCTTCCCCTTCACCGTGATCGGCAAGGCGTTCGACGAACGGGTGAAGGCCGACGTCGCCCGCTTCAAGGCGCTCGCCGCCGAAGCCGGACTGTGATCGACGCGACGCGGGCGGGGCTCCCCTCCGCCCGCGTCGGCTCGTCTTCTCCTCGCAACTCCAGGGGTGAACCATGCACGGCGACCACGGCGCCACGCTGCGCCACGGCCGGATCGGCGCGGCCGCACTCTTCGTCTTCGCCCTCGTCTTCGGATGGATGGGAAGCCGGATCGAATATTCCTTCTCTTCGGATCCGCTCGGTCCGCGCACGTTCCCGGTGGCGCTGGCGGTCGTGCTGGCGGGTCTGGCGATCCTCAACTTCGTCCGTCCCGGCCGCAACGAGGCCTGGCCACGCGGTGCGACGCTCGTCGGGGCCATCGCCCTGCCGGCGCTGGTGGCCGCCTGCGCGCTGCTCCTCGGTCCGGCCGGTTTCCTCGTCGCGATCTTCGTCATGACCGCCGGGTCGAGCCGCGTCTTCGGCGCCTCGTGGCCGAAGGCGATCGTCGCCGGCGTCCTCCATGCCGTCGGCTGGTACCTGCTCTTCGCCGTCCTGCTCGAGGTGCAACTGCCCTCCGGCGATCTCTTCAAGATGCTCGTCAAGCGCTGACGCGCCGCGCCTCACGGAGTTCGACCCATGAACCTCGACTACCTGTGGCACGGCTTCGCGGTCGCGCTCACCCCGACGAACCTGCTGATCGGCTTCGTCGGCGCCTTCCTCGGGACGCTGATCGGCGCGCTGCCGGCGATCGGTCCGATCAACGGCATCGCCCTCCTGCTGCCCATCGCCTACACCATGGGCCTGCCGCCGGAGAGCACGATGATCCTGCTCGCCGGCATCTATTGCGGCGCCGAATACGGCGGCCGCATCTCGTCGATCCTGCTCAACGTGCCGGGCGACGCCGGTGCCGTGATGACGGCGCTCGACGGCCATCCGCTGGCCAAGCAGGGCCGCGCCGGCGAGGCGTTGGCGATCTCGGGCCTCGCCTCCTTCTTCGGCGGCACCGTCGGCACCATCGGCCTCGCGCTCTTCGCCCCGGCGCTCGCCGCGCTCGCCATCGGCTTCGGTCCGGCCGAATATTTCGTGTTGATGGTCTTCGCCTTCGCCACGCTCGGCTCGATGGTCGGCTCCGACCCGGTCAAGACGCTGGTCGGCTGCACCCTCGGCCTGATGCTGGCGACCGTCGGCCTCGACCCGACCTCGGGGGCCTACCGCTACACCTTCGACGAGCCGGAACTCGGCGACGGCATCGAGTTCGTCGTCCTGGTCATCGGCCTGTTCTCGATCTCCGAGGCGATCAACATCCTCGAGCATCAGAGCAAGGGCGGCGAGATCCTCAAGGTGGCCGGCCGTTCGCTCGCCCGCCTCGACGACATCCGCCGCTGCGTCTGGACGGCGGTGCGGTCCTCGGTCATCGGCTTCGTCGTCGGCGTGCTGCCGGGCACCGGCGCGTCGGTCGCTTCGGCGATCTCCTACATGACGGAGAAGCGGCTCAACGATCGTGACGGCACCTTCGGCAAGGGCGACGTGCGCGGTCTGGCCGCTCCGGAAGCCGCCAACAACGCCACGGCGGCGGGCGCCTTCGTGCCGATGCTGACCCTCGGCGTTCCGGGCTCCGGCACGACGGCGGTGATGCTCGGCGCGCTGATGCTCTACAACATCCAACCCGGCCCTCAGCTCCTGACCGAGCGGCCCGAGATCGTCGGCGGTCTGGTCGCCTCGATGTTCATCGGCAACCTGATCCTCCTCGCCCTCAACCTGCCGATGGTGAAGATCTTCGCCCGCGTCCTCACCCTGCCGAACTGGATCCTGGTGCCGTCGATCCTGGTGCTGTCGGTGGTCGGCGTCTACTCGACCCACTCCAGCGTCCTGTCGGTGCTGATCATGTTGGGCATCGGCGTCGTCGGCTGGATGCTGCGCAAGCTCGATTTCGAGATGGCGCCGATCATCCTCGGCTTCGTGCTCGGCAAGGTCATGGAGGTCAATCTGCGCAATGCGCTGGCGATCTCCGGCGGCGAGCTGTCGATCCTGTGGTCCTCGACGATCTCGCAGGTGCTGTGGGTGATGGCCCTCACGGTCGCGGTGGCGCCGTGGTTCCTGGCCCGCCGCATGAAGCGACTGCGCGCGGTGGAAGCCAAGGCCGAGAGCGCCGGACTGCCGGAGGATTGAGGCGGACGCGACGGACGGGAACGGGCACGCCTCCGACGAGCGGGCGTGCCCGTTCCCGCATCCCGTCTCCGCGTCGCGATCGGGCCCCGACGCCGATCCGCCGGCGCACCGCGCCGCGGACACGGCTCGAGCCGATGAGCCGCCGCGGATCGTCGGAATGACCGTGGGGTCGACCGTCTTCCGCCGGCGCGATGCCGACGGCTCTCTCCGACCCGAAGCGGGCGCGACCGAATCAGTGGCGCGTCGACTTTGGAGTTGCGTGTAATATAGATATCCAGCATTCTTTCGTTAGAAAATCGGCATTGATTGCCCCCCTAGAGGCGAAAATAAGATGGGAAGCGACTCCCCGATCCTCGTTTACCAAGATTTTGTTGAGCTGACCTGCAATGAAGATGATGGCTACGTTAGTAGCTCTGTTTCGAAGGCAGATTTACATCGCAATGGGGCTCGGCTCCGCCAGACCAATTCTGCACAAGGTATTTTATTGGTCGACTCGGATGAAGATTTTCGCGATTACAACGAGAGAAAGCGAATCAGTTCGCTGAGGAATGAGACGTTTGGAAGATGGAACTACTTTGAACACTGCCCTCACTGCAACACAAAACTCACTACAAATACATTGAACATTGAAGGTTTTCGAGGATTTTATACTAGCGAGTGCCCCTGTTGCGGGTGGTGGGAAACAGAGCATTTTTTATCGGAGGAGTTTGATAGCTACGGCTTCAAGCATGGCGTTAAGTCATTCCACCGCAGATCTATTCTAAAGTCATTTTCCGTCTCATCGGCCGAAGTTCCGGTAGAAAATCTTTGCGAATATCTAACGCATCACCCACAAAAACTTGAGGATGTCGATCCCGGTAAATTAGAAGAACTTGTTGGCCACGTCTTTCGTGAAACCCATAAATGTGAGGTCTCGTACGTCGGAGGTCCGAACGACCGCGGAATCGACCTGTACCTAGCGCGAGGCGATCAGGAAATGGTTGTTCAAGTAAAGAGGCGCGCGCTCAGGCGGGGAGCGCAACCTGCGAGCAGCGTTCGGGAGTTTGTGGGTGCGATGGTTATACAGGGCGCCCTTCGGGGGATATTTGTAACGTCCGGAAAATTCAGCAAGGCCGCCGTACGTGAGGCGGACGACGCATCAAGGCGCGAACCAATCACCAGTATAGAATTGGTCGATGGAGGTCGACTGATTGCAATGTGTGAATTGACTCGCCCGATCATGATGACAAAGTCTAGTTATTCTGAATCTGATATGGAATTAAATTTATCGGAATTCAATAATTTAATTGGATTCTCAATGCGAAACCCTATAAATAATTAGTACATTACATGGCATGAACTAGTCAAGCCACACCCCCCCTTTCGGCACGAACATAGTTATACGATAGACTTATCGCATCGGTGTTCACCTCAAATATCCTCCTTCGCCGCGAACCGACGCTCGTCCACAGCCCTCTCACCGGTGCCCGTGCCCGTGACTCCCGTGAGCATGGTCCCCATGGCCGTGTTCGTGCTCCCCCGACGTCCCCTCGTGCGCATCCGCATGGTCGTGCGCGCCGGTGTGGACGTGCTCGTGGACATGGGCGTGCTCGTGGGAATGGGTGTGGCCGTGCTCGTGACTGTGGACGAGGTCGCCGTGGCGGTGCTCGTGAGTGTGCCAGTGGGTGTGCTCGTGGGCGTGGCGGTGCTCGTGCGGATGGGTGTGCGGCTCGGGATGGACGTGACCGTGCGTGGCGTCGATCTTCTCGTCGTGCATGACATCCTCCCCGTCCGGCGTCCGCCGCATCCCTCGCCGGACCTCGTGCCGAAGCGGCGGCGCTCGCCATGATCGAAACTTCTCGAGCGAAGGCAAGCCCGAACCGCCGCCACCCCCCGGTCGCCCGGGTGCTCGCAGCGCCGTCGATGCTCGCCCGCCCGGGCCGCCTCCCCGCACGGCGCGCATCCGTGTCCCTTGTTCGCAAGCCCTCCTTGATCCCGGGCCCGATCCGGCGGACGCTGGGGAAACGGCTTCAGGAGGGCCCCATGGATCCGATCCGCATCGTCGGCGTGAACTTCTCGAATTTCGTCCAGTCCGCCCTGCTCGCCCTCAAGGAGAAGGGCGCGACCTACGAGTTGGTTCCCCCGCCGAGCGCCCTCGAGGAGCCGGCGCATCTCGCCCTCCATCCGTGGGGCAAGATCCCCGTCCTCCTCCTCGACGGCGCCCCCCTCTACGAGACCACCGCCATCCTGCGCTGGATCGACACCGCGCTGCCCGGACCGGCGCTGATGCCGACCGACCCGCTCGCCGCCGCCCGCGCCGAACAGTGGATCTCGGCGATCACCTCCTATCTCGACATCCACGCCATCCGTCAGATCGGTTCGCCGATGTTCTTCGCCACCCGCCGCGGCGAAGCTTTCGAGCCGCCGCAGGCCGCTCTCGAGGCGCTCGAACACGACCTGACGGTCTTCGAGACCGCCCTCGGCCACGGCCCCTTCCTCGGCGGCGACGCCCCGAACCTCGCCGACCTGCTGCTCGCGCCGATCGTCAACGCCATCGCGCTGATGCCGCAGACCCGGCCGATGCTCTACATGCGCCCGGCGCTGACCGCCTTCCTCGCGGCGGTCCATGCCCGGCCCTCGTCGGAAGGCGTGCTCAAGAAGCCGGCGTGAGGCGGTGGCGCGAGGCGATCAGGGACGGCCCGCCATCGCCTCCGCCAGAACTTCGAAGATCCGCCGATGACCGCATTGCGCCACGTTGAAGCGTAGGAAGCGGCCGGCGGAGAGCGAGGGCGAGAAGACGTTGCCCGGCGCCAGGACGACGCCGGCGGCGTCCGCACGTTTCGACACCTCGACCGCCTCGACGCCCTCCGGCAACTCGGCCCAGACGAAGATCCCCTCTTCACCCGCTCCCCACGGCCTGAGCCCCAGTCGCTCCAGAGCTCGACACACCCGCACCCGCGCCTCGCCGAGACGGCGGCGCAGACCGTCGACGTGCCGGCGATAGCTGCCGTCGACGAGCAACCGATGGACGACCTGGGCGGCCAGATCGTCGTTGGTGAAGGAGGTGGCGAGCTTCGCCTCGGTGAACGCCTCCGCCCGCGTCCGGTCGGTGGCGATCCAACCGAGGCGGATCGCCGACGACAGCGTCTTGGAGAACGACCCGACATGGATCACCCGCTCGAGCCCGTCGAGCGCCGCCATCCGCGGCGCCGGCCTCGTCTCGAAGTCGGCGAAGACATCGTCCTCGACGATCGTGAAGCCGTGACGTCCGGCGAGGTTGACCAGCCGATGCGCCGTCGCCGCGCCGATCCGGCCCCCGGTCGGATTGTGCGGCCCGGCGTTGGTCAGATAGAGCCGTGGCCGATGGATCTCCGCTTCACGCTCGAAGACTTCGAGATCGGGTCCGTCCGGATGGAAGGGAATGCCGATCACCCGCGCCCGCTCGAGCTTCAGCTTGGCGCGGAAGTTGTAGTAGCAGGGATCGTCGACGAAGACCGTGTCGCCCGGCTCGACCAGAAGGCGCACCACCAGATCGACCGCGGCGGAAGCGCCGGCGGTCAGAACGATGCGGCCGGGTTCGGCGGCGATGCCGCGTTCGCCGAGCCGCCGCGCCAACACCTGCCTGAGGCCGGCGTGGCCGAGCGGCGAGCCGTAGTCGACGAGCCGCGCGACGGGGTCGCGGGCGAGCGCGCGCAACGCCCGCCGGATGCCGGCCTCCTCGAGCCATTCGCTCGGCAGCCAGCCGCAGCCCGGTTTGAACACCGTGTCGTCGAGCTCGAGCGACCGGCGCATCACCCAGGAGGGATCGATGTCGCGATCGGCCGGTGGAGCCGGCTCGGCGACGATCGGACGCGGCACCGGCGCCACCGTGAACCCGGACCCCGGCCGAGCCACCACGCGGCCCGCCGCCACGAGCCGGTCGTAGGCCTCCACCACCGTCGACTTCGACAGGCCGAGGTCCTCCGCCGCCCGCCGGATCGACGGCAGGCGCGCCCCCGGTGGCGAACGACGCTCGTCGATCGCCCGCTCCACAGCCGCCACCACCGCGCCGACCAGCGTCGCATGACGATCGCGCTCGATCCGTATGTCCATCGATCGTCCCGATGAATGTACCGGTACGGTTCATCCGACCGTACCCGAACCGTATCTCGATCGATGGCGCGTGTCAGCCGATTCTCCGGGCGGTGCACAGCGAGGGAGTTTCGACGATGGACGATCGCAGAGCGGGACTGATCGACGGACTGATCGGCGTGGCGTTCTTTTCCGGATCCCTGGTGGCGACGCGGTTCGCGGTGACCGATTTCGATCCGTTCTTCTCGACCTGGGCCCGCGCCGTCGGCGCCGCGTTCCTGGCGAGTGCGGCCCTCCTCGTCGCGCCACGACCGTGGCCGACCGGACGGGAGTTCGTCGCCCTCGCCGTCGTGTCGGCGACGGTGGTGATCGGCTTCCCCGTCGGCTCCGCCCTGGCGCTGCGCGAGATCACGGCCGCTCGCGCCACGCTGTTCATCGGCCTTCTGCCGCTCTTCACCGCCAGCTTCGCCATTCTGCGCGGCATCGCCCGGCCGCCGCACCCCGCCTTCTGGCTCTTCGCCGCCGCCGGCAGCGCCGTCGTCGCGCTCTATGCCCTCGGCGGCACCCTCGGCGGCACGTGGCGCGGCGACGGCTTCATCCTCGGGGCGGTCGTTTCGGCCGGACTGGGATATGCGGAAGGCGCCCGCCTCACCGCTCGTTTCGGCGGTTGGCGGGTCATCTCCTGGGCGGTCGTTCTCGCCCTGCCCCTCACCTTGCCGCTGATGCTGCACGACTGGCCCGACTGGTCGCGGGTCGGTTGGCCGGCGATCGGCGGCCTCGCCTACACCGCCGCCTTCAGCCAATGGATCGGCTTTCTCTTCTGGTATCGCGGCCTCGAGCGCGGCGGCGTCGCCGCGGTCGGCCAACTGCAACTGTTGCAGCCCTTCCTCGGCCTGATCCTGGCGGCGGTCCTGCTCGGCGACACGATCGATCCGCGGCTGGCGCTCTCGACGGTCCTCGTCGTCCTCTGCATCTTCGGCGCCCGGCGTTTCGCCACCCCGGCGCGCCGTCCGGTGATCGCCGAGGCGATCAGAGACTCGGCGCCTTGAACGTGTCGCAGCTCGACATGCGGCCGCTCTCGAAGCCGATCTTGAACCAGCGCACCCGCTGCGCCGACGAGCCGTGGGTGAAGCTGTCGGGCACGACGTAGCCCTGCATCGTCTTCTGGATCGAATCGTCGCCGATGCGGGACGCGGCGTTGAGCGCCTCTTCGATGTCGCCCGGTTCGATGAAGTCGCGCTCCTTCTGCGCCTCGTGCGCCCACACGCCGGCGAAACAGTCGGCCTGCAACTCGACGCGGACCGAGGCGCGGTTCTGCTCCTTCTCGCTCATCCGGGCTCGGGCCTGATTGAAGGCCGGCAGGATGCCGATCAGGTTCTGGATGTGATGGCCGATCTCGTGGGCGATCACATAGGCCTGGGCGAAGTCGCCGGGGGCGCGGAAGCGGGTCTTCAGCTCGTCGTAGAAGGCGAGGTCGATGTAGACCTTGTGATCGGCCGGGCAGTAGAACGGCCCGGTCGCCGCGCTCGCCTGACCGCACGGGCTGCGGGTCGAGCGCGAGAACAGGACGAGCCGCGGCTCCTCGTAGCGCATGCCGCGCGCCTTCGGCACGAGATCGCCGGCCTGAGCGGGCAGGATGTCCTTCCAGCGGTCCTCGGTGTCGCCGAGCACCACCGCGACGAATCGACCGAGCTGATCGTTGCGCGCCTGACTGCGCTGCGGCGGCTGGGCCGAGCGCTGGTAGGACTGCGACTGCGTGCTCGGGCCGATCTGCGTGCCGGTGAGCAGGCTCATCGGGTTGATGCCCATCACCCAGGCGATGATCAGCATGATGACGATCGTGCCGATGCCGCCGCCGCCGATGTTGATCGGCAGGCCGAAGCCGCCGCCCGGCGAATAGCCGCCGCTCGAGCCGTAGGACCCGTCGTCGCCGCCGAAACCACCACCGTCGCCGCCGCCGTCGCGGCGATCCTCGATGTTGCTGCTCTCTCTGTGGCCTTCCCAGCGCATCGTCGCAGTCCTCGTCGAAGCGGCCTCGTCGAAGCGGCCTCGTCCCCGCGGGTTCCCCCGCGACGACATCGGCGGCGCATGTCCCCTTATATCGTAGGCTTTCGTGGCGATGAAAAGATCTCGCGCCGCACCCGCACGAGAGCGACCGCTTTCGGCCGGTTCGGCCGGCCGTTCGCCCGCCGCGGCGAACCTGCCCCTCTTTTCCCCCGCATCCTTTTCCCCTATAACGCCGGCCAGTCCGGACGACCCTCCGACTTCATCGACAAACGACCGGTGCGGGCCGCTCACGTGCGACCGCGCCGGATAGGTCGCGAGCACGCATGCCCAAACGCACAGACATCGAGAGCATCCTCGTCATCGGCGCCGGCCCGATCGTCATCGGTCAGGCCTGCGAGTTCGACTATTCGGGCACCCAGGCCTGCAAGGCGCTGAAGGCCGAAGGGTACCGGATCATCCTGGTCAACTCGAATCCGGCGACCATCATGACCGACCCGGATCTGGCCGACGCCACCTACGTCGAGCCGATCGTGCCGGAGGTCGTCGCCAAGATCATCGAGAAGGAACGCGGCGACCGCTCCAAGGGCTTCGCCATCCTGCCGACCATGGGCGGCCAGACGGCGCTGAACTGCGCCCTCTCGCTGCGCAAGATGGGCGTCCTCGAGAAGTACGACGTCGAGATGATCGGCGCCACGGCGGAAGCCATCGACAAGGCCGAGGACCGCGAGCTGTTCCGCGAGGCGATGAACAAGATCGGCCTCGCGACGCCGCGCTCGCGCTTCGCCAACGCCTCCGACCTCAAGCGCGCCGACAAGAAGATCCACGACGAGGAGATCGCGCGGATCCGTGGCCTCGACGCCTCCGACGCCGAGAAGTCGAAGCTCGAGGACCGCTTCCGCAAGTCCTGGGCCGACAAGGAAGAGGACCGCAAGCGCCGCTACGTCTCGAAGGGTCTGGTGGAAGCGCTGGAAGCCCTCGACGAGGTCGGCCTGCCGGCGATCATCCGTCCGTCCTTCACGCTCGGCGGCACCGGCGGCGGCATCGCCTACAACCGCGAAGAGTTCATGGACATCATCGAGCGCGGCCTCGACGCCTCGCCGACCACCGAGGTCCAGATCGAGGAGAGCGTGCTCGGCTGGAAGGAGTACGAGATGGAGGTCGTCCGCGACAGGGCGGACAACTGCATCATCGTCTGCTCGATCGAGAACGTCGATCCGATGGGTGTCCACACCGGTGATTCGATCACCATCGCCCCGGCGCTGACGCTGACCGACAAGGAATACCAGATCATGCGCGACGCCTCCCTCGCGGTTCTCCGCGAGATCGGCGTCGAGACCGGCGGCTCGAACGTCCAGTTCGCCATCGATCCCGAAACCGGCCGCATGATCGTCATCGAGATGAACCCGCGCGTCTCGCGCTCGTCCGCCCTGGCGTCGAAGGCGACCGGCTTCCCGATCGCCAAGGTCGCGGCTCGTCTGGCCGTCGGCTACACCCTCGACGAACTGGCCAACGACATCACCGGCGGCGCGACGCCGGCGTCGTTCGAGCCGACCATCGACTACGTCGTCACCAAGATCCCGCGCTTCGCCTTCGAGAAGTTCCCGGGCGCCGAACCGACGCTGACCACCGCGATGAAGTCGGTCGGCGAGGTCATGGCCATCGGCCGCACCTTCCAGGAGAGCCTCCAGAAGGCGCTGCGCGGCCTCGAGACCGGGCTGACCGGCCTCAACGACATCGAGATCCCCGGCCTCGGCCAGGGCGACGACAAGAACGCCGTGCGCGCCGCCCTCGGCACGCCGACGCCCGACCGGCTGCGCTACGTCGCCCAGGCCATGCGCCTCGGCGTCACCGACGAGCAGATCCACGCGTCGTGCAAGATCGACCCGTGGTTCCTCGAGCAGATCCGCGGCCTGATCGACACCGAGGCCAAGATCCGCACCCACGGCCTGCCGAAGACCGCCGGAGCCTTCCGTGGCCTCAAGGCCATGGGCTTCTCCGACGCCCGCCTCGGCGAACTCTCGGCCAAGTCGGAAGCCGAAGTGAAGGCCGCCCGCCGCGCCCTCGCCGTGAGGCCCGTCTTCAAGCGCATCGACACCTGCGCCGCCGAATTCGCCGCGCCGACCGCCTACATGTACTCGACCTACGAGATCCCCTTCGCGGGAACCGTGGACGACGAGGCGCGGCCGTCGGACAAGACCAAGATCGTCATCCTCGGCGGCGGACCGAACCGCATCGGCCAGGGCATCGAGTTCGACTACTGCTGCTGTCACGCTGCCTTCGCGCTGTCGGATGCCGGGTTCGAGACCATCATGGTCAACTGCAACCCGGAGACCGTGTCGACCGACTACGACACCTCCGACCGGCTCTATTTCGAGCCGCTCACCGCCGAGGACGTGCTCGAGATCCTCGAGACCGAGAAGCAGAACGGTACGCTGAAAGGCGTCATCGTCCAGTTCGGCGGCCAGACGCCGCTGAAGCTCGCCGAGGCGCTGGAGAAGGCCGGGATCCCGATCCTCGGCACCTCGCCCGACGCCATCGACCTCGCCGAGGACCGTGATCGCTTCAAGCGCCTGCTCGACAAGCTCGACCTGCGCCAGCCCGAGAACGGCATCGCCTATTCGATCGAACAGGCCCGCCTCGTCGCCGAGAGCCTCGGCTTCCCGCTGGTGGTGCGCCCGTCCTACGTGCTCGGCGGTCGCGCCATGGAGATCGTCCGTGACGAGGCCGGCTTCGACGCCTACCTCAACGGTACGCTCCCCGGCATGGTGCCCGCCGACGTCAAGGCGCGCTATCCCAACGACAAGACCGGCCAGATCAACATGGTGCTCGGCAAGTCGCCGCTGCTCTTCGATCGCTACCTGTCGGGTGCGATCGAGGTCGACGTCGACGCCCTCGCCGACGGCAAGGACGTCTACATCGCCGGCATCATGGAACACATCGAAGAGGCCGGCATCCACTCCGGCGATTCGGCCTGTTCGCTGCCGACCCATTCGCTGAAGCCCGCGGTGATCGCCGAGATCGAGCGGCAGACCCGCGATCTGGCCCTCGCCCTCGACGTCGGCGGCCTGATGAACGTCCAGTACGCGGTCAAGGACGACGTCGTCTACATCCTCGAGGTCAACCCGCGCGCCAGCCGCACGGTGCCCTTCGTCGCCAAGACCATCGGCGAGCCGGTCGCCAAGATCGCCTCCCGCGTCATGGCCGGCGAGGCGCTCGCCTCCTTCGGCCTGAAGCCGAAGAAGCTCGACCACATCGCGGTGAAGGAAGCCGTCTTCCCCTTCGCCCGCTTCCCCGGCGTCGACACCGTGCTCGGCCCGGAGATGAAGTCGACCGGCGAGGTCATCGGCCTCGACTACGACTACGCCACCGCCTTCGCCAAGTCGCAGCTCGGCTCCGGCACCCGCGTGCCGACCGGCGGTACGGTGTTCCTGTCGGTGCGCGACGAGGACAAGGATCGCATCCTGCCCTCGATCCGCGCTCTGGTGGAGACCGGTTTCCAGGTGATCGCCACCTCCGGCACCCAGCGCTACCTCGAAGCCCAGGGCGTGCCGGCGACCAAGATCAACAAGGTGCTCGAAGGCCGCCCGCACATCGTCGACGCCATCAAGAACGGCGGCGTGCAACTGGTGTTCAACACGACCGAGGGTGCACAGGCGCTCGCCGACAGCCGCTCATTGCGTCGCGCCGCCCTCTTGCACAAAGTCCCCTACTATACGACCCTCGCAGGAGCGATCGCCGCCGCGGAGGCGATCGTCGCCTATGCCGGCGGAGAACTCGAAGTCCGGCCGCTGCAGGCCTATTTCTCCGACGTCGCCTGAGGGGGCGAACGCGGAGACCGCCGACGGAAGGGTGTGAAGGCCCTGCGGACGGCGGTAAATGGATCTAGGGGGGACGGATCGGCCGCCGGCCGAACCCCGAAATCGAAGAGACGAGCGGCCACCGCCGGGAGGCGGCGGTCGTGAAGTCCTTTTGTCAACGACGTCCGAAAAACCGGACGCCAGATGAAAAGGGTCCTGACCCATGGAGAAGATTCCGATGACCGCGGGCGGCCACGCCGCTCTCGAGGCCGAGCTGAAGCATCGTCAGCAGGTCGAGCGCCCGCGCATCATCCAAGCGATCTCGGAAGCGCGCGCCCACGGCGACCTTTCGGAGAACGCCGAATACCATTCCGCCAAGGAGCAGCAGAGCCACAACGAGGGCCGCATCGCCGAACTCGAAGACAAGCTCGGCCGCGCCGAGGTCATCGACGTCTCCAAGCTCGGCGGCACCAAGATCAAGTTCGGCGCCACGGTGACCCTCATCGACGAGGACACCGAGGAGGAGAAGCGCTACCAGATCGTCGGCGACATGGAAGCCGACGTGAAGCAGGGCCGCATCTCGATCTCCTCGCCGATCGCCCGCGCCCTCATCGGCAAGACCATCGGCGACACCGTCGAGGTCATGGCCCCCGGCGGCGCCCGCTCCTACGAAGTGACCGGCGTCAGGTTCGCCTGAGCGAAGTGACCGGCGTCGGGTTCGCCCGAGCGACGTCCATCTTCGACCACGACGGATCGGCGGCGAGCCCCCTCGCCGCCTTTCGCATGTCCGGTCGGCTCTCCGGAAGCGGTGCCTGCCGCCTCAGCGCGTCTCGCCCGCCGCCCGTTTCAGGGCCGGCGCGAACAATTTCGCCACCGCCGCCGCACCGGTCGCGCTCAGATGGTCGTCGTCGGAATAGAGGATCCGTCCGTCCTCGACGATCCGGCAACGGCCGGCGCCGCACAGCAGGTCCGCCGGCTCGAGGATCTCGACCCCCGGCCGCGCCACGCCCGCCGCGGCGAAGAGATCGCGGATCTTCTTCTGCCGCGCCTCGTAGGCGTCGCGGTCGGGCGTCTGCGGCGGCGTCCAACCGAAGCGTTTCGCCGCCGCCAACACGGTCGGCACGTCGAAGCCGACCTCCGGCACCGAGAACAGCACCACCACCCGCCGCCCCTTCAACGCGTCGAAGGTCGTTCGGAGCCCCGCCTCGACCTCCGCCGCCAGCCGGTCCCGGCTCACTTCGCGGCCGTCGCGAGCGTAGCGCAGATCGGCGACGTGTTCATGGCCGAAGGACGCCGGCGGCAAGACCACGCCCCATCGCGCCACCACCAGCACCGTGCCGATGTTCTCCTCGGCGATGCGCCGCATCGCCCAGTCGAGATGATCGGCGCAGTGCCAGTTGCCGGCGCCGTGGCGCTCGAGCCCGAGGAGCGGCGGGCAGGCGACCCGGCCGAGATAGAGCCCCCTGACGCCCTCCTGCTTCGCCACGTCGCCGATCGCCGCGGCGAGCGCCCGCGAGTGGCTGTCGCCGATCAGCGCGAAGCCGTAGTGCTTCGGCTCGCTCGCGCCGATCTCGCACGGCGGCAGGTTGCGCGCGATCGCGGTGCGGCTGCGCCGGCACGCCTTGTCGATCGCCGGCGGATCGGCGGCGACGTCGGCGATCGCCCTGACCTCGGGTGACAGGCGTCCCGGCAATCCGCGCCCGACGAAGCCGGCGATACCGGCGCCGACCAGCACCAGACTGAGACCACTCGCCACGACGAACAGCCGCGACCGCGACGCGAGCCGCCGCCGTGCCCTAATCGGCGCTTCGATCAGGACCAGCGTCCCCCACGAGAGGAGCACCGTGAGGGCGAAGATGCCCGCCGCCTCGAGCGGCTGGAGCGGCCGGCCGAGCACCTGGACGGCGAAGACGATCAGCGGCCAGTGCCACAGATACATCGGGTAGGAGATCCGCCCGATGAAGACGAAGGGGCGCGTGGCGAGCAGCCGGTTCGCCGGGCTCCCCGCCGCCACCATGACGGCGGAAGCGCCGATCACCGGGAAGAGCGCCACCCAGCCGGGAAAGGCCATGCTCTCGTCGATGAGGAAGCAGGAGGCGACGATCATCGCCAGTCCGCCGACGCCGACCAGGTCGCGCAGCCGCGGCGAAACGGTCGTGCGATGCAACGCCAGCAGCGCCCCGAAACCGAGTTCCCAGAACCGCATCGGCAACAGGAAATAGGCCTGCCCCCAGTCGACCATCCCGGCGACGACGCTCGAGGCGAGCGACGCCACCACGACGGCGAGAACGATCGCCAGCCGGTTCCAGCGGTAGCGCCGCGCCGCGATCAGGAGCCAGGGGAAGACGATGTAGAACTGCTCTTCGACGCCCAGCGACCAGGTGTGGAGGAGCGGCTTGGTGATGCTCGCCGCATCGAAATAGCCGTCCTCGCCGAGGAACATGAAGTTGGCGGCGAACAACGGCGTGGCGATCAGGGTGCGGGCGAAGGCGAGGAATTCGCGCGGCATCAGCGCGATCCAGGCGCCGAGGAAGGTCGCCGCCAGCATGACGATCAGCGCCGGATAGATGCGCCGGATGCGCCGCTCGTAGAAGCCGGCGAAGGTGAACTCCCCGGCGTCGACCTCGCGGGCGATGATCGAGGTGATGAGGTAGCCGGAGATGACGAAGAACACGTCGACGCCGACGAAGCCGCCACTCATCGTCGTCATGCCGAGATGGAACAGCATGACCACGGTGACCGAGACGGCCCTGAGACCGTCGATGTCCGGACGATAGGAGAGCGAGGCGCTCATCGGGCCACCTCCGCATGGCCGAAGAGGCCGGGCAGCCGCGCCGCCAGCGCCGCGGCGATCTCGTCACGGTGGTCGGTGGAGACGGGCGTGAGCCGCAGCAGCGTCGCGGCGAGATCGTCGGCCCTCGCCCCGGCGATCGCCGTCACCGCCATCGCCCCGCCGTCGACCAGCGTGCCGACGATGTCGTCGACCAGCGTCGGCTCGAAGTCGCGCGGCCGAAGTGCGATCACCCGGCGTTGCGCCGCCACCGCCTCGGACATCATCGACACCGAATCCTCGGTGACGATCAACGCGTCCGCCGCGAAGATGTCGCCGACCGTTCCCGATCCCGCACGCCGCCAATCGACGAAACGCTCGATCACCCCGCGCCGTTCGAGATCGGTGAAGCGATCCGAACCGGCGTCCCCCGTCCGCCGCGAATTGCCGACCCGCCAGACGACCCCGAACCGGGCTCGCATCTCGACGACGAGCGCCGCGACGTCATCCCAGTCCTCGGCCGAAAAGCGATGCGAATGGGCGTTGCCGCCGAGAAGGAGGCCCAGCGTCGCGCCCGACAGATCGCCGGCGGCAGCGAGTGGGCGCGGCCGCGGCAGCTTGTCCGGCTCGACCAGACAGGGCACCGGCGTCAGCGCCGCATTGGGGAGACCGGCGAAGGATTTCACGCTGACCAGCATCAGGTCGATCTCCGGCGTCGTCGACACCCCGCGGCCGAGGCCGGAATAGACGTAAGGGATACCGAAATGGCGCTTCAGCAGCAGGCCGGCCGCGATCGCCGGCCGACCCGATCCGACGATCACGTCCGGCCGGTCGAGCCGCGCGACGTCGATACCGTAGAGGTGTTTCAGCCAGAAGGCCGGCGACAGGAAACGGAAACCGTTCACCCCGAGCTGGCGCAACGGCGGCGGCACGAACCAGCGCGGGCGCACCTCGAGCCGCTCGACCGTCGTCTCCCGCATCCGTCCCATCACATGCGCCACGCCCTCCGCCTGATGGCGATGACCGGGCTTGTTGATCAGCAGGACGAGGATGCGCAAGGGGGCCATGGCCGGCGTCGATCTCGGTGGCGAAGAGCCGGCGGTCCGGCCGCCTGCTCTTAAGCCAATCCCGCCGAGGGATAAAGCGCCGGATGGGCGGGGCGGCAAGCCGCCACCCGCCGAGGGTCCCGCCTCGCCGGCTTGCCCCGCTCCGCCGCCCGCGGCTATGGTCGCGCCGCGTCGCCGGAGGGGCGGCATGAGGAACCGGAGCGACGGTTGAAGTATCGGGCCGACATCGACGGACTGCGGGCGATCGCCATCGTCACCGTCCTCCTCGACCACCTCGACGTGACCGGCTTCACCGGCGGCTTCGTCGGCGTCGACGTGTTCTTCGTCATCTCCGGCTATCTCATCACCACGCTGATCGCCGAGGCGCAGGCGAAGGGCACCTTCTCGCTCGCCGTCTTCTACGAGCGGCGGATGCGGCGCATCTTCCCCGCCCTCCTCGTCACTCTGCTGGCGACGCTCGCCGCCGGCGCGGCGCTGATGACGCCGGCGGATTTCGAGGATCTCGGCAAGTCGGTCGGCGCCGCGGCGATCTCCGGCGCGAACTTCTGGTTCTGGTCGTCGTCGGGCTATTTCGCCCCCGACGCCGAACGCCTCGCCCTGCTCCACACCTGGTCGCTGGCGGTCGAGGAGCAGTACTACCTGCTCTTCCCCACCCTGATGATCGGCCTCGCCACCGCCCCGCGCCTCCCGTAGCGCGGCGTCCTCGCCGGTCTCGCCCTCGCCTCCTTCGCCTGGAGCGCCGCGACGTCGGACCTCTGGCCCAACGCCGCCTTCTATCTCCTGCCGGCCCGCGCCGGCGAACTGCTGCTCGGCGCCCTGGTGGCGCTGACGCCGCCGCCGCGGCTCGACGCACGTGGACGCGAGGCGGTCGCCTTCCTCGGCCTCGTGCTGATCGCCGTCGCCGTGGCGGTGATCGACCGCGCCGATCCCTTCCCCTCGTGGCGGGCGGCGCTGCCCTGCCTCGGCACCGCGATGGTGATCCACGCCGGCCGCGCCGGTTCCTCGGCGACGGCCCGCCCCCTCGCCCTGCCGCCGATGCGCTTCCTCGGGGCGATCTCCTATTCGCTCTATCTCTGGCACTGGCCGGTGATCGTCTTCGCCCGCTACCGTTTCGTCGACGATCTCGACGCGGTGGCGGTCGCCGTCCTCGCCGCGCTCTCGATCGGCCTCGCCACCCTGTCGTGGTGGTTCGTCGAACGCCCCTTCCGCCACGCTCCCGATCCGACCCGCACCCCGCGCGTCCTGGCGATCGGTGTCGCCTCGGTCCTCGCCGTCGGCTTCCTCGGCGTCGGTGCCTGGGTGTCGAAGGGCCTGCCCTTCCGCATGGAGCCGGAGATCCGCGACGTCGCCGACCCCGCCTGGGGACGGTTCCGCGGCTGCCTGAAGGGCGTGACGGCGGCCGATGCGCGCGCCGACCGCCTGTGCCGGCTGGGCGCGGCGGATGTCACCCCGAGCTTCCTCCTCGTCGGCGACAGTTTCGCCGCCGCCCTCGCCGACGGCATCGACGGCGAGGCGAAGAAGGCCGGCATCGCCGGTCGTTTCGTCGGCGTCCAGTCCTGTCCGCCGATCCTCGGGCTGAAGTCGGGCGCCGGCTCCTCGACCTCCCGCGCCGCCTGCGAGGCGACCAAGGCGGAACTCGCCGGCATCGTCGCCGCGACCGGGGTGCGCTCCGTCGTGCTCCATTCGGTCTGGGCCAATTTCGACGGCGAACGCGGCCGCACCCGCCTCCTCGCCGGTTCGGGCATCGCGCAAGGGTCGACCGAAGCCGACGTCTTTCTGAAACAGTCGGTGGAGCGCACGGTGGAGATGCTGCGCGGAACCGGCGTGCGAGTCGTGGTGGTCGGTGCCGTGCCGATGGCGGCGAAGAACGTACCGGCGACGCTGGCGCGCGCCCGTCTCTCCGGCCGCCCCGCCGAGGTCGCCCTGACCACCGCCCGCGCCGAAGCTCTGAACCACACCGCGACGACGATCTTCGCCGATCTCGCCGCTCGCGGCCTCGTCGACTTCGTCTCGCCGCTGCCGCTGCTGTGCGCCGGGGATCATTGCCGCGTCGAGGCCGACGGCCGCCCGCTCTACGCCGACGCCTATCACCTCAATCTCACCGGATCGGCTCTGGTCGCCGCGGCGATCTGGCCGCGCCTCGGCCTCGTCGGGCGTTGACGCATCCCGCCGCCAGGGGCGTCATACCGAATTCGGATGATCCCATCCGAATTCGGTATTCCGTTCATCGAAAATGGCCCGTCCGAACAAGGGCCTTTTCGATGGTATTCCTGACGCGAATTTCTCATGCCTCTGACGCAGATGAGAAATTCGCGTGTGTTCAAAGGCCGGGTGCGTCAGCATCTTCGGCCTTTGGTATGAGTCGGATCCGGCGTCGCGAAGCGACTTGCCGGATCTCGCATCACGCTTCCGGCGTCTCGCCCCACAGCCAATCCCGCGCCAACCACGACGCCGGCCGGGTGCCGCGCCAGAGCGAGCCGGTCCAGCCCTCCAGCGCCTCTTCCATCTTCGGCTTGCCGTGGAAACACATCACCCGGCAGGTCTGCGGCAGGCGCGGTTCCTGGAAACGGTTGAACGGGAAGACGCGCATGGCGTCGCGCTTGAACGAGGAGATCCACTCGCCCGGCCAATAGGTGAGTTCGCCGTGCCGGAGCGCCGTCATCGAGGTGTAGAACTGCTCCGAGCCCTTGTGGCGGGCGACCGAACCGGCCGGGTCGGCGGCGAACTCCTCGTAGAGGAACGGGTGCTTCGCCGGGTCGAACAGGAACACCGAGCCGTGGCCGCCGTCCTTGCCCTGGCGTTCGTAGCGCCACTCGCGCCGCATGCACACCTTGCCCGGGGCGAAGTCGAGCAGGTCGTCGAGCGGCCCGGTCACCACCACATCGATGTCGAAGCCGAGCACCGGGCCTTCCATGCCGGCGAGGCCGGGCTTGAACAGCGACACCTTGCGCCACGCCCCCTTGCGGCCCTCGCGGTTCATCGCCGCGACGATCTCCGCCTCGAACGGTTCGACCGGCAACGGATGAACCTCGATGCCCGGATCGAGTCCTTCCGGATGTTCGGTGAAGCAGAGGAAGCGGAACGGCCGCTTCAGGAATCGCGACACGCCACGATGCAGCCGGTTGACGTAGTAGGCGGGGTACTTGGTGCCCCACTTGATGCAGACGACGTTGACCGGAGGGAGGGAAGCGGCGGACATGCGGGTTTCGGCGGCCTCGATGGCGGGAGAGGCGGCTTCCTAGCACGCCCCATCCGGTGCCGATACCCCGGGCCTGCCGGGGGACGTCGCCGGTTTCTCCTCCGATCGCGCGAATGTGGCGGCGATTGCGCGATTGTGACGGTATCCGCCCTTCCCCCCGTCCGCCCGTTTCGTTATGCCGTCGCACGAAGAACCCTCGATCCTGGCCCATGCCGAGCGATTCCGCGCCCCCGCTTCACCGCCGCCTGTCCTGGCGCCTGCAACACCTCGCCCTCGGCGCGGTGGCGGCGGTGCTCGGTGCCATGGGCCTCGATCGCGCCTCCCGTTTCATGGGCTGGTGCTGGCGCCGGCTCGCGCCGTTCAACAAGCGTCACGCCCGCGCCGACGCCCATCTCGCCATCGCCATGCCGGAACTCTCGACGGAAGAGCGCCGCCGCATCCTCGGCGACATGTGGGAGAACCTCGGCCGCACCGCCGCCGAGACCATCCTCCTGCCGCAACTCCTGAGAGACGCCGGCCGCGTCGTCTGCACCGTGCCGGACGACGAGTTGGAGAAGGCGCGCGGCGGCGCCGTCTTCGTCTCGCTCCACACCGGCAACTGGGAAGTGGTCTCCGTTCCCCTGCTCAGGGCCGGTTTCGCGACCAAGGCGCTCTACAAACCGCTCTCCAACCCGATCGTCGAGGACTGGCTCCGGGCGCGACGCGAGCCGATCTATCCCGGCGGCCTGATCGGCCGTCAGCACGGCATCGCGGTGAAGCTGCGCTCGATCGCCCGCGCCGGATCGGTCCTGGCGATCGTCGCCGACCAGACCGACCGCACCGCCATCACCGTCGACTTCTTCGGCCGCCCGGCCCGCGCCATGCCGTTTCCGGCGCTGCTCGCCCGCCGCCTCGGCCTGCCGCTCTTCGTCGGCCGGACGATCCGCACCGAGGGCGCCCGCTTCCGCGTCGAAGGCCGCTGGCTCGACGTTCCCCACACCGCCGACGCCGAGGCCGATGTGATCGCCCTGACCCGCGCCATCCATGCGGTCTGGGAGGAGTGGATCCGCGAATATCCCGGCCAGTGGATGTGGGCCCATCGTAAATGGTTGTGAGCCGTCACGATTCCTCCGCCGCCCCCTTGGGATCTCGGGGGTCCATCGACTATATGGGAAGAACACGTTCGACATTCGTCGAGGAAGAGGATCCATGTCGCATCATCACGCCCGCGTCCTGGTGATCGGTTCCGGCCCGGCCGGCTACACCGCCGCCATCTACGCCGCCCGCGCCATGCTCGAGCCGACGCTCATCGCCGGCATCCAGCTCGGCGGTCAGCTCACCGTCACCACCGAGGTCGAGAACTACCCCGGCTTCGCCGAGCCGATCCAGGGTCCGTGGCTGGTCGAGCAGATGCGCCTGCAGGCCGAGCACTGCGGCACCAACCTCGTCTACGACACGGTCACCTCGGCCGATCTGTCGAAGCGCCCCTTCACCCTCACGCTGGACGGCGGCGACACCTGGACCTGCGACGTGCTGATCGTCGCCACCGGCGCCCAGGCCCGTTGGCTCGGCATCCCGACCGAGGAGAAGTTCCGCGGCTTCGGCGTCTCAGCCTGCGCCACCTGCGACGGCTTCTTCTATCGCGGCAAGGAAGTGCTGGTGATCGGCGGCGGCAACTCCGCCGTCGAAGAGGCGCTCTACCTCACCAACCACGCCTCCAAGGTGACGGTCATCCACCGGCGTGACAGTTTCCGTGCCGAGAAGATCCTCCAGAACCGCCTCTTCGCCCATCCCAAGATCGAGGTGATCTGGAACGCCAGGCTCACCGAGGTGCTGGGGAGCGAGGGCATGCCGCCGTCGGTCACCGGCGCCCGCATCGAGGACGTCGTGACCGGCGCGACCCGGGATCTCACCTGCGACGGCATCTTCGTCGCCATCGGCCACAAGCCGGCGGTCGAGCTCTTCGACACCCAGCTGAAGCTGAAGCCGTCGGGGTATCTGTGGACCGCGCCCTATTCGACCGCCACGTCGATCCCGGGCGTCTTCGCCGCCGGCGACGTCGCCGACGACGTCTTCCGCCAGGCGGTCACCGCCGCCGGCATGGGCTGCATGGCGGCACTGGAAGCCGAGAAATTCCTGGCCGGCACCGCCCACGGCGCCGCGGCTGCGGAATGAACCCGATCGGCCCCGCACGCCGAAGCGGGGTCGGACGGAAGCGAGACGAGGGGGGACGGCTCTTGGACTGGGACAAACTGCGGATCTTCCATGCCGCCGCCGACGCCGGTTCCTTCACCCATGCCGGTGAGAACCTGGAGATGAGCCAGTCGGCGGTGAGCCGTCAGGTGAGCGCGCTCGAGGCCGACCTCGGCGTGCCGCTGTTCCACCGCCACGCCCGCGGCCTGATCCTCACCGAGCAGGGCGAACTCCTGTTCCGCACCGCCCGCGAAGTGCTGATGAAGCTCGAGCAGGCGCGCTCGCGATTGGTCGAGACCCGCGAGAAGCCCTCGGGCCTCTTGCGCGTCACCACCACCGTCGGCCTCGGCACGTCGTGGCTGACATCGCGCATCCACGAGTTCATCGAGACCTACCCGGACGTCGAGTTGGAACTGATCCTCGACGATCAGGAACTCGACCTCGCCATGCGCGAGGCCGACGTGGCGCTGCGCGTGCGCCAACCGGTGCAGCCGGATCTGATCCAGCGCAAGCTCTTCGCCATCCACTACCACCTCTACGCCTCGTCGGCCTACATCAAGCGCCACGGCGCGCCGGAGTCGATCGAAGACCTCGATGTCCACCGCATCATCACCTTCGGATCGGCGGCACCGGTCTATCTGCGCGACATGAACTGGCTGGAGACCGCCGGCCGCCCGTTGAACGCGCCGCGTCGGCCCTGCCTCAAGATCAACAACGTCATGGCGATCAAGCGCGCCGTCCAGCGCTCGGTCGGCATCGCGCTCTTGCCCGACTATCTCGTCGACGCCGACAGCGATCTCGTTCAGCTGATCCCGGAGGCCGACGTCCCGGCCTTCGACTGCTACTTCGTCTACCCCGAAGAGATGCGCAACACCGCCCGCGTCAAGGTGTTCCGCGACTTCCTCATCTCCAAGGCGGAGCGCTGGACCTACTGAGACCGTCGGCGGTCGAAAGCGGCCGAGGGTGTCCCGGCGCGGATGTCGCCGGCCTTCGATGCGGGTGAGGAAGACGCGCGGCTTCGCCGGCCCGACGCGTCGGCACGCGGCCGTCGCCACGCGGCGAACGCCCCGTCGCCGCCCGCCCGGTTCGCATCCCCGTACCACCTCACCCTCCGGCCGCCCCACCCCGGTGGCCGATCGCCGTCCCCGGTGGCCGATCGCCGTCGCGCGACCGCGGCCGATCTCGACTGCTCGTCGTTCGCAGCGACGATCGAAACGATCGAGTTCGCCGTCGAATCTTGCCGAACCCGCCGCAACAGACCGAGAATCCGCACGAATCCGCATCTCGACATACTCGCTGAAATCACACGAATTCCGACATTTTTCCACGTGACGACATTGCAACAGTCGGCGAATATACTCCTCTCGAGCGATCGACGCGCATCGAGGCAGGTGATTTCTACGCAGGATCTGATACTATTCGCGACGGGGACCCGACCACTGCGTACCGATGGAGGGGTCCGATGTTACGCAACCTGTTCTTCACCGTCCTGGCCTCGACGGCCCTGGTCGCCACCGCGCAGGCGTCCGACCTCGGCAGCAGGCCGCCGCCGGCCGTACCACTGAGCCAGGCGATCGCCTCCTACGACTGGACCGGTTTCTATGCCGGTGCGACCGCCGGCTATGTCTGGGGCCGCGACCGGATGACCGACGTCGCCGGCTACAACGGCCCCGCCGGTTCCTTCACCAACCATCCCGACGGCGGCATCTTCGCCGTCCATGGCGGCTACAATCTGCAGAACGGCCGCGCCGTCTTCGGCGTCGAGGCCGAACTCGGCTATCTCGGGCTGAGCGGCAGCAAGCAGTTTCCGCCCTATGTCGGCGTTCGCGGCCCGACCGACAGCGTTCTGTCGACCCACACCGACTTCTTCGCCGCGGTCACCGGTCGTGTCGGCTTCACCCCGGCGGATCGCTTCCTGGTCTACGGCAAGGGCGGCGTCGCCTTCGCCAACCTGAAGACGTCGTTCATCGACAGCGACCCGGCCGGAACGACCCTCGTCGCCGGAACCTCGAAGACGCGCTTCGCGCCCGGCTGGACGCTCGGCGCCGGCATCGAATACGCCGCCTCCGGCAACTGGGTCGGCCGCCTCGAATACGACCACTACGACTTCGGCACACAGACGCACGACGCCCTGTCGGCCGGCGCCGGCGTCTTCCCGTTCCGCCATCGCACCAGCGCCGACACGGTGCGCCTCGGCATCAGCTACAAGCTGGGCGGACCGCAGGTGTCCTACTCCAGGTGACGCGGCCGTTGCGTCCCGACGAAAACCCACGAGGCCGGCGCCCGCGCCGGCCTCTCTGCTCGCGGGCGCCTCGGCGCCGGCGTCACATGTAGAGCTTCTCGCTCTCCAGTCCGGTGTAGAGGCCGGCCACCTCTTCGGCATAGCCGTTGAAGAGACGCGTCGGCACGCGTTCGTCGTCGCCGATCCGCCGCTCGTAGGCCTGGCTCCAGCGCGGGTGCGCCACCGTCGGATTGACGTTGGCCCAGAAGCCGTATTCGCGCGGCCCCAGATCCTGCCAGAACGTGACCGGCCGTTTCGCCGTGAAGGTGAACCGAACCAGCGACTTGGCCGATTTGAACCCGTACTTCCACGGCACCACCAACCGGATCGGCGCGCCGTTCTGTTTCTCCAGAGACTGGCCGTAGGCGCCGACGGCGAGGAAGGCGAGTTCGTTGGTCGCCTCCGCCAGCGTCAGTCCCTCGACATAGGGCCAGGGGTACTGCGGCGACGACTGCGCCCGCGCCACACTCGGATCGTGGAAGGTTTCCATCCGCAGATACTTCGCTTCGGCCTTGGGCGAAGCCATCTTCACCAGCTCGGCGAGCGGGAAGCCGGTCCACGGGATCACCATCGACCACGCTTCGACGCAGCGCTGACGATAGATCCGCTCCTCGAGCGCCACCTTCTTCAGGAGATCGTCGACGTCGATCTCGAAAGGATGATCGCAGGCGCCGTCGACGACGATCCGCCACGGCGAGGTCTTCAGCCGCTGCGCCGCGCGTACGATGTTCTTGGAGAAGCCGAATTCGTAGAAGTTGTTGTAGGTGGTCACGTCCCCCATCGGCGTGAGCGGCTCGACCGCACGGAAGCGTCCGTTCGGCGTGGCGGCGGGCAGCGGCGCGGCCGGCTCCTCGGCCTGCGTCGAGGCGATCCGGTCGAGACCGAAGGCGGCGCCCGCGAGACCCGCTGCGGCGACGCCGCCGAGCCCGAGAAGCGCCCGCCGCGAGAAGAACAGCTTCTCCGGCGTCGTCTCCGCCTCGCCGATCGTCCAGCGCTTCTTGCCATCCGCCATGATACCGTCCTCATCTTCGCCGCAACGCGGCCGACGTCTCTCCTACGTATCGACATGGGCGATCGTTTCATCTCGGCGAGCGACGAGGGATCAAAGCCTCGTGAACACCCCCGCGGCCGGCGGAAGCAGGGGAGACCGGAACGGGACCCCGCCCGCCGAAAAACGCTTCCCACCACGGCCGTATCGGCCCAAGCTGGCCCATTCGACCCGACGGCAGCGGATCGATCGAGACGACGATGGCGCGGACGAACGACGGCACATGCGCGGTGACGGTGGTGATCGCCGCCTACGCGGCCCACGACACGATCGTGCGCGCCGTCGCGAGCCTTCTCGCCCAGACCAGATCGGACTGGGAGGCGATCCTCGTCGCCGACGACGGCTCCGACTATGCCGCGACCCTCGCCGCCGCCGGGCTCGCCGATCCCCGCATCCGTCACCTCGCCAGCGGCGGCATCGCCACCGGCTGCGCCGCGGCGCGCAACGCCGCTCTGGCCCACGCCCGCGGCTCCTTCGTCACCCGCCTCGACGCCGACGACGAATTCGAGCCCGACCGCCTCGCCCGGCTGCTGCCGACGGCGGCGGCACATGGCTCGGCGACCGACATGGTGCGCGTCCTCGATCATGTCACCGGTGACGAGCTTCGGGGCGTCGCCCTCCCCCCCGGAACGGCCCGCGCCGATGCGGCCCGGCTCGCCATGCTCCATTGCCCGCTCGCCCCGATGGTGGCGCGCCACCTCGCGCCCGAATGGTTCGCCGAGGCCGACATCGCCGAGGACGTGCTCTACCTCTTCGCCGTCGAGGAGCGTGCCGGCCCGATCGCGGTGCTGCCCGAGCCACTCTATCGCTACCGTGTCCGCACCGGCTCGATGTGCCACGACCACGACGGCGCCGACCGGGCCGAACGCAGCTACGCCGCGATCGACGCCCGGCTCGCCTCCGACGGCTTCGGCCGCCTGTCGCCGACCACCGCGGCGCGCGCTCGCCCCGTCTTCGCCGCCATGCGCGCCTTCAATCGACGCTTCGCCGAGGCCGAAGCTGCCGGCTTCACCGGAGATTTCCAACGCTGGTGTGCCGCGAACGCCGCGGCGACCTCCCCGACGACCACCGAGGCGGTACCGCCGCCGCCCTGAAACGGACGACGGCGCGGGTGAGGACCCGCGCCGTCGTTCATTCTCGGATCGGTGATGCCGGTGCGCCCGAGCTCAGCTCTGCTGCATCGCTTCCTTGGCCCGCTCCAACACCTTCTGGGCGAGATGGCCGGCCACTTCCGCGAGGTTGTCGAAGTCCTGCGTGAAGGTGCCGACGCCCTGCGTCGCCGAGCGGATGTCGATGATCAGATGTTCCATCTCCGCCTGCGGCATCAGCGCCTCGACCACGTCCCAACCCGACCATCCGGGCCGGCCGTCGTAGCCGAGCAGCTGGCCGCGCCGGCCGGAGACGATCTGGTTGATGCGCGCCGTGGCGTCCGACGGCGTGGTGATCGACACCCGCAGGATCGGCTCGAGCAGCACCGAATGCAGCTTCGCCATCGCCTCGCGCATACCGATCTGAGCGGCGGTCTTGAAGGCCATGTCGGAACTGTCGACGGTGTGATAGCTGCCGTCGACCAGCGACACCTGCAGGTCGACCACCGGGAAGCCGTGCAGACCCTTGATGAGGAAGTCGCGAACGCCCTCCTCCACCGCCGGGATGTACTGACGCGGCACCACGCCGCCGGTGATCTTGTCGACGAAGACGAAACCGGAGCCTCGCTCGCCCGCCATGACCTCGAGCGCCACGTCGCCGAACTGGCCGTGGCCACCCGACTGCTTCTTGTGGCGACCGCGGACCGCGGCGTGACCGTGCACCGATTCCTTGTAGGGCACGCTCGCCGGGGTCGACTTCACCTTGATGCCGAACTTGTGCTCGAGCCTCTCCAGCGCGACGCGCAGATGCATCTCGCCCTGGCCCTCGAGCAGGGTTTCACCGGTGTCCTGATCCTGACGGATGCGGAGCGAGGGATCCTCCTCGGTGATCTTGGTGAGCGCCGCGGAGAGCTTGACGTCGTCCTTGTGGTCGAGCGAGGCGATGGCGAAGCCCATCACCGGCGCCGGCGGCACCACCTCGGCGAGCGCCGGCATGCCGCCCTTGTGCGAGGTCAGGGTCAGGCCGGTCTGCGCCGGCTCGACCTTGCCGAGCGCCACGGTCTCACCGGCGACCGCTTCCGCCTTCTTCTGCTGATCCTTGCCGGTCAGCTTGTAGATGCCGGAGATGCGGTCCGAAGACCCGTCGGAGGCGAAGAGCGTGACGCCGTCGGCGACCCGGCCGGAGAGCACACGCGCCACCGACAGCTTGCCGCCGTGCGGCGTGTGCCAGGTCTTCATCACCTGGACGACCGCTTCCGCATTGGCGGTGAGGCCGAGCCGCTCCTGCGTCTCCTCGAGCCCCGGCGCCTCGTGGCGCAACGCCTTCAGGAGCCGTTCGATGCCGTTGCCGTGCTCGGCCGAGCCGATCAACACCGGGCAGATCTGGCCGGCGCGCAGCTCCTTGCCGAGGTCGCCGAAGATCTCCTCGAGCGGCGGCGTGACGTCGGAGAGCAGTTCCTCCATCAGATGGTCGTCGTAGTCGGCGATGCGCTCCAACATCTGGAAGCGCGCCTCGACCTCCGCCGCCTTCTCGGCGTCGGGAATCGGCGCGATCTCGGAGGGCGCGTGCTCGTGCCAGATGTAGGCGCGCTCCAGCGCCAGATCGATCGATCCGATGGTGGCCCCGTCCTTGATCAGAGGGATCTGCCTGAGGACCATCGGCGCGCGCGACGCCGGCTGCATCAGCTCCAGCACCTCGCGGACGCCGCCTTCGGTCTTGTCCAGCTTGTTGAGGAAGAGAATGTGCGGGATCCCGCGATCCTCGAGCATGCGCAGCGTGACCTGCAGCGCCGGGATCTTCTTCTCGTCGGCTTCCGCCACCACCACGGCGACGTCGACGCCGGCCAGCGCGGCTTCCGCCTCGAACAGGTATTCGACCGAGCCGGGGCAGTCGATGAAGGTGTAGCGATCACCGAGGTAGTCGCATTCGGCGACGTTGAGTTCGACGCCCATCTGGTGAGCGCGGGCTTCCTGGGAGGAATCGCCGACGGTGTTGCCCGCCGCCACGGTCCCTGCTCGGGTCAGGGCCCCCGTGCGTTCGAGGATGGCCTCCAGCAACGTCGTCTTGCCGCTGCCGAAGGGGCCCACGAGCGCCACGCACCGGGGCCCACCTCGTCTGCCGCTGCTCGTCCCTCCGTTGGAGTCGGTCATGACGGTCTCCAGTTCTCTTTATGTTCTGATCCGAATGGTCCGCGACGGACGCGTTCCGCCGCGGTCGAAGGTGGGCGCCTGAGCCCCGGGGAGGGGCCCGTCGCCGCCGGCCGGATCGTTGCGCCGAATTCGCCGACTGACAAGTCGCCGCGACACCCACGGTCTCCCCGATCATCGCTGCGATGCGGCCGACCCGCGCCGCGATACGGCCCACAACCGATTGGAAACAAGGAGATATCCCCATTCCCGCGACGATGCTGCAGGGCACACTCGGCGTTTCTGCGATCCGCAACACTCCTTAGCCGGGACCGCACGTCACCCGGCGACGAATTCGTCGAAGCGGCCCCACGGCGCGCGCGAAACATGGTAAGGTCGCCGCCGTGATTGTTCGGAGGGGCCCTGCCCGACCCATTGGATGTTGATCGTCGAACTCTCGATCTTCCTGTTTCTCACGCTCATCAACGCGTTCTTCACCGCCTCCGAGATGGCGCTCGTCTCGGCTCGCAAGCCACGCCTGATCGCCCTTGCCGAGGATGGTGATCAGCGCGCTCGGCGAGCGATGGATCTCGGCGAGCATCCCGGCCGTTTCCTCTCCACCGTCCAGATCGGCATCACCCTGATCGGCCTCGTCGCCGGCGCCTCCTCGGGTGCCCAGCTGTCGCTGCGCCTGTCCGACTGGCTCTCGGCGGTCTTTCCGGGTTTCGCCTGGGCGGCGGCCGAGACCGCCTTCGTGGTCGTGATGATCGCCATGACCTTCGTCACCGTGGTCTTCGGCGAACTCGTTCCCAAACGCATCGCCATCGCCCGACCGGAGCCGATCGCCCTGCGCGTCGCCGGGCTGGTGGAGATCTTCTCCCGCCTCACCAACCCCTTCGTGATGCTGCTGACCGGCACGACCAGCCGGGTGTTGCATCTGCTCGGCGTCGACGAGCCGAGCGGCGGCGACGTCACCGAGGACGAGGTGATGCACGTGCTCGCCGAGGGCGTCGAATCGGGCGTTCTGCATCCCGAGGAACGCGAGATGCTGGAAGGCGTCATGCGCGTCGCCGACCGGCCCATCCGCGCCGTGATGACGCCGCGGCCCGACCTCTACTGGATCGACCCGAACGATCCCCCCGAACGCCTGCTGAAAGAGGTCGTCGACTGCCCCTATTCGGCGATGATCGTCGCCGAGGGCTCGATCGACGAGCCGGCCGGCCTCCTCTTCAAGAAGGACCTGTTGCGCGACGCCGTCGAAGGCCGCCCCTTCGATTGGAAGGCGCATCTGAAGCAGCCGCTGGTGGTGCCGGAGGGCGCACCGGTGTTGAAGCTGCTCGAGCGCTTTCGCGACACCCCGGTGCACGCCGCCTTCGTCGTCGACGAATACGGCGGCCTCCAGGGTCTCGTCACCCTGACCGACATCGTCGAGGGCATCGCCGGCGATTTCGCCGACGTCGACATGCCGCAGGTCTCCGGCCCGTTCCGCCGCGACGACGGCTCGTGGCTCATCGACGGCGACACCCCGATCGACGAACTCGAACGCCTCGTCGACCTGCCCGACCTCGAGCACGGCGGCTATCACACCCTCGGCGGCCTGATGCTGTCGGTGCTCAACCGCATCCCCGTCGAAGGCGACAAGGCGCGCATCGGCGACTGGTCCTTCGAGGTCGTCGACATGGACGGCCGCCGCATCGACAAGGTGATGATCTCACCCGTGCTCACCCATCCGCCGATCCCCGACGAGGAAACGGCGTGACCCGCCGCCGCGGGGCGGCCGGTCGCACCGGCCGCCGGAGGATCGCCGCTCTCACCGACGCGTCAGCTTCAGCCCGGCGACGCCGGCGGCGAAGTTGACGCCTTCCTGGGTCTGCACCGACAGCGGATTGAGCGCGATCGAGCGTCCGAGACCACCGATGAGCGCATTGGCGCCGACGCCCGCCCCGGCGCTGGCTTCCGCCGAGACGCCGGCATATTTGCCGGAAAGCGCACCGGCTTTGCGCCCGGTCTTCGGCGCGAACACCGCCCAACGGATCTCGGTCGCCCGCGTCTTGCCGAGATCGAGGCCGACGCGGGTGATGTCGCCGCGATAGTGCTCGACCGTGCCGCCGTCCGACGGCGAGAAGCGGCAGGAGAGCGTCTTGGTCGAGCCGACCAGGAAGTTGGCGCCGCTCGATACGTTGCAGGCCAGGATGCCGACCTGGATGCGCTCGCCGGCGGCCAGCGCCGGTGAGCCGAGCGCCGCGAGTGCACCGAGCGTGACGGCGACGCCGGTCGATAGGATGAACCTCTTCGTCATGACCGATCTCCTTCCGATCGTTGAATGTGAGTCTACATCCGTTCTGTTCGACCGGCGTCCGTATTCGGTCTATGCGGCGAGAACGTGAAGAGCCCGCGGCGAGGGCGCCGCGGGCTCTTCGAAGACGCGAGCAGATCGCAGACGGATCAGCGCAGGTTGCCGCAGAAGCGTTGGATGCGCTTGCAGGCTTCCTCGAGCGCCGAAGTCGCCGTCGCGTAGGAGATGCGGAAGTGCGGCGCCAGACCGAAGGCCGAGCCCTGCACCACCGCGACGCCTTCCGACTCCAGGAGCTCGGTGACGAAGTCGTCGTCGCTCTTGATGACGTTGCCCGACGGCGCCGTCTTGCCGATCGTGCCCTTGCACGACGGATAGACGTAGAACGCGCCCTCCGGCGTCGGGCAGGTCAGGCCGTTCGCCTGATTGAGCATGGAGACGACGAGGTCGCGGCGCTCCTTGAACACCTTGTTGTGCTCGGGGATGAAGCCCTGCGGCCCGTTCAGCGCCTCGACCGCCGCCCACTGGGCGATCGACGACGGGTTCGAAGTCGACTGCGACTGCAGCGTCGCCATCGCCTTGATCAGCGCCTCGGGGCCGGCGCCGTAACCGATGCGCCAGCCGGTCATGCAATAGGCCTTGGAGACGCCGTTGACCGTCAGCGTTCGATCGTAGAGACCGGGCTCCACCTGCGCCGGGGTGGCGAAGACGAAGTCGTCGTAGACGAGGTGCTCGTACATGTCGTCGGACATCACCCACACCTGCGGATGCCGCATCAGCACGTCGGTGAGCTTCCTGATCTCCGCCGCGGTGTAGGCCGCGCCCGACGGGTTCGACGGCGAGTTGAAGATCAGCCACTTGGTCTTGGGCGTGATCGCGGCTTCCAGCGCTTCCGGCGTCATCTTGAAGCCGGTCTCGATGCCGGCCTCGACGAATACCGGGGTGCCGCCGCCGAGCAGAACGATGTCGGGATAGCTGACCCAATAGGGCGCCGGGATGATCACCTCGTCGCCGGGGTTCAGCGTCGCCAGCAGCGCATTGTAGAGCACCTGCTTGCCGCCCGTTCCGACCGACACCTGGCTCGGCTTGTAGGTCAGGCCGTTCTCGCGGGCGAACTTGTCGACGATCGCCTTCTTCAGCTCCGGAATGCCGTCGACCGCGGTGTACTTGGTCTGGCCGTCGCGGATCGCCTTGATCGCCGCTTCCTTGATGTTGTCGGGCGTGTCGAAGTCCGGCTCGCCGGCGCCGAGACCGATGACGTCGCGGCCGGCCGCTTTCAGCTCGCGCGCCTTGTTCGTCACGGCGATCGTGGCGGACGGCTTGATGCGCGAGAGGCTGTCGGCGAGGAAGGCCATGGTCGGTCTCCGGATGGGTCGTGAAAGGATGGTTTCGATCGGAAGAACCGCGGGCGCGAACGATTGAAACCGCGCGCCGCGGAACGCGCCGGACCCTAGTCCCGCCGCGCTGTTCCGGCAAGCGCTTTCGCCGTCGTGCCCGGCGACCACACGTCACGGTGTCGACGCTTCTCCCGGTCGGGCGCGCCGGTCACGAACCCCGACCTCATCCTCCGTCGTCTCCCCGACTTCTCTTCGCCACACTGCCCGGCTAGAAGACGCTCCTCTCGATGGAGGCCGGATGCCGGAGACTGCGTGAGACGACGCGCCCGTGGCGCGTCGAAGAGCCTGTTCCGAACGGGTGGAAGAGACCCGTTCGCATGAGAACTCGCTCCACGGAAAGACCCGCGTGGTTTTCGATCCGATCGGATCGCGGATCACCGGAGAAGGTGCGCCCGAGGCCCGCGTGATCGCGGTTCGGCGCACCGTCCGCATGTCTCACGCCGAGAGAACTCCCTTGAACATCTCCCGAACGGAACAGCGCGTCCTGCACGTGCTGGCCCAGGGCGGTCGCATTCGTCACCACCGTGACGGCGGCCGCATCGTCGCCGTCGACTGCATCGACCGCGACGGCAATCGCCTTCTCGACTGCGATCTCGCCACCTTCGCCCGGCTGCGCCGGCGCGGCCTGATCGCCTCGCGCGGCGGTGCCCCCTACGTCGTCTCCGAAGCCGGCCGCCGCGCCGTGCGTTCGCAGCCCGACAACCGCTGACGGGTCGGGCGGGGTTCGCGCCCCGCCCGGCTCATACCGACTCGACGCGAGACCGACTCGCTGCGAGCAAAACGATTCCCTGTTCCGCTTAACCCTGAGGTGCCCGACGGCGCCGGGCCCTCGAAGAGCGAAGCCGATGACCTGCCGTGCCTCTCGGTCCTTCGCTCACGCCTCGGGATGAAGGGCCTCCGCAGCACTGCCGATCCGGGCCGGGCTCACTTGGTCCGAGATCACCCGTGTCGGAGCTTCTGCACCACGATGGTCAGATTGAGCGCGAGCGTGAAGATGTTGGCGAGGATCACCGGCCACGAGCCGATGAGAAAACCATAGACCAGCCACAACGAGATACCGGCGGTGAACACCGCGAAGGTCGACAGCGACAGCGAGGCGGTGTCGCGCGCGCGGACGGCACGCAACGTCTGCGGCAACCAGCACAGGGTGGTCAGGAGCGCGGCGACGGTGCCGACCGCTTCGACATGGAGAGGGAACATCAGGAGATCACCATTTCTGGAAGACGAGGCCCGCGCCGAGCGCGATCAGCCCGAAGCCGAGGATGTGATTCCACCCCGGCGGTTCCTTCAGATAGACGAAGGAGAAGACGCCGAAAATGAGGAGAGTGACCACCTCCTGGATGGTCTTCAGCTCCACCGCCGAATAGAAGGCGTGTCCCCAGCGGTTGGCCGGCACGGCGATGCAATATTCGAAGAAGGCGATGCCCCACGAGACCAGCACCACCGCCCACAGCGGCCGGTTCGGGTGGGCGAGGTGGCCGTACCAGGCGAAGGTCATGAACACGTTGGAGGCGAGAAGCATCGCCACCGGGAGCGCGTAGCCGGCGAGCGCAGTGGACATCGTGAGGCCCTCTCCACGAGATGTGCCCCGACACTCCGCCCGATATGGTTGACGGAAGATGAGCGCGAGGTCTCCCGCTGCGCGTTCTCGCGATTTTGATCCCGCTCAAGGCCCCCGTCGGCCGTCCGGCCCATGATGCGCCTCGAAGACGGCGAAAGAACCCGTCGGAAAGAGAGGACATCATGGAGATCTCGGTCGAGAAGGTCCTGGACCTGGTCGAGCACCTCCGTCTGATCGATTCCAAGGACGGAAACGCCGAATTCGACAGTGGCGACGACAGCTACGAGTCGGGCGCCGGTCATCTCTTCGAAGACATCGCCGAGGACGGCACCGAAGATCAGATCCGCGGCGTCATCGAGGGTCTCAACATCGACGAACAGGCCGAACTGGTCGCTCTCGTGTGGATCGGCCGCGGCGACTTCGAGCCGGAGGAATGGCCGGCCGCCATCCGCCGCGCTCACGAACGCGCCGTCCGCTCCACCGCCCGCTACCTGATGGGCATCCCCAACGTCGGTGACCTGCTCGAAGAGGGGCTCGCCGCCGTCCGCGCCGACGCCTGAGCCGCGACGCACGTCGACCCGATCCGTGCCCCGAGGCGCACCGGCTCGGCTCCGCGCCGCCGGACCCGCGCGGTCGCGGCCGTGCCGCCGTGGCCGGGTGGGCTCAGTCCTCGACGAGGAAGGGGTTGTTCATCCGCTCCGCCCCGAGGGTCGACGTCGGCCCGTGACCGGGGAGGAAGCCGACGTCGTCGCCGAGCGGCAGCAGTTTCTCGTGGATCGAGCGCATCAGCGTGGCGTGATCGCCGCGCGGCAGGTCGGTGCGCCCGATCGATCCGGCGAAGAGCACGTCGCCGACGATGGCGAGCCGCACGTCCGGCTGGAAGAAGACGACGCTGCCCGGCGAATGCCCGGGACAGTGGATCACCTGCAGCACCACATCGCCGAAGCGCACTTCGTCGCCGTCTTCGAGATGACGATCGGAGGCGCACGCCCGCAGCCCGTTGAGACCCCAGCGCGCCGCCGATTCCGGGATGCGTTCGAGCAGGAAGGCGTCGTCGCGATGCGGCCCCTCGATCGGCACCGGCCGGCCGTATCTGCGCTCCAGCGCCTCCTTGAGGTCCGTCGCACCTCCGGCGTGGTCGAAATGGCCGTGGGTGATGAGGATCTTGTCGACCGTCACCCCGAGCTGCGCCAGAGCGTCGAGGATCCGCGGCACGTCGCCGCCGGGGTCGGTGACCACACCGAGCTTCGTCGCATCGTCGAACAGGATCGCCGAATTCTGCTCGAGCGCCGTCACCGGCACGATGGCGAGGCGGAGTTGCGGAGTATCGGGGGTCTCGCTCATGCGTTTCCTCTGCGGCGATTTCGACGGACAACGGCGCCGCCGGCGTCGCGGACGGCCGATCACGAATCCGCCAGCCGCGCCGGTCCGACTCGCAACCGAGCGACCGCCATACTATGTCGGTCGGAAACGAGGACGTCGAGACGAGGACGCACATGCGCGCCATCACGCTCCTGGCCACCGCCGCGGCGACGATCGTCGCCACGATCGCCGATCCCGTCTCCTCGGCGGGACCGGGCGTCGCGCGGGCCCAGGAGACCGCACCGCCGCCGGCCGCCGTCCCCGGACCGCTGCGCCCGATCGCCGCCCCGCCGGCACCCCCCGGCGCCGCCGGGTCGGACCGCCGTGCCGAACCCTCGCCGCGCCCCCCGACGCCGCCCGTGCCGCCCTCGCCCCTGCCGCCCGCCGCGGTGCTGGAAGGCGCCTTCCGACCCGGCGCGACCGGCGAGAAGGCGGAAGGCCGCGCCATCGCCCGTCTGGCGGCCAACGAGCTGCGCCTGGAGAAGCTCGCCGTCACTCCCGGCCGCGATCTCGAGCTCTGGTTGGTCGCCGCCGAAAGGCTCCGTCTCGGCGAGGATCTCTCCGACACCAAACACGTTTCCCTCGGCCGCCTGAAGAAGGCGACGGGCGATCAGGCCTATCGCCTACCACCGGAGATCGATCTGCGCGTCTACGGCAGCGTCGTCGTCTGGTCGCGCCGCGAGCGCGCGGCCCGCGCCTATGCCGCACTTTCCGAACGAACCGAACAACGATCGGTCAAGCAAAAGAAGCGTCGCACCAAGTGATTCCGCCGCGTCGCCCTTGCCCTTTCGGCCCGTATCGTCCATAAAATGGCGAGGCGGCGGTTCGGAACTTGGGCGAGACGGTCGGCGCGACCGGATCCCGTGGATCGGCAGGCATCTCGAGAGAGATGAGGGCGATCGCGAGATGAACAGCGCAATCCTGTCCCGACGTGTAACGTGACTGCCTGGTCGTTCACTCCGTACCGATTTGGTCCGGGGTGAAGTGTCGTTGAAGGGGCGAGGCCCCGCGGGAAAGGACTGGGAATGAGGGATCGTGGATTCGGCGGCGGACGTGGCGGCGACCGCGGCGGCTTCGGGCGTGGTCGTGACGAAGGCTTCGGTGGCGATCGCGGCTTCGGCGGTGGTGATCGTGGTTTCGGCGGCGGCGACCGTGGTTTCGGCGGCGATCGTGACCGCGGTTTCGGCGGTGGCGGACGCGGCGGCTTCGGCGGCGGCGACCGTGGTTTCGGCGGCGGCGACCGTGGTTTCGGCGGCGGCGATCGTGATCGCGGCGGTTTCGGCGGCGGTGAAGGCGGTGGTTTCCGTCCGCGTCGCTCCTTCGGCGACGAAGGTGGTTTCGGTGGCGGCCCGCGTGGTCCCCGTCCGCAGGTCGAGCGCGGCCCGCGTCAGAACGGCACCGTGAAGTTCTTCAACGCCGAGAAGGGCTACGGCTTCATCACTCCCGACGAGGGCGGCGCCGACGTGTTCGTGCACGTCTCCGCGGTCGAGCGCTCGGGCCTCGGCACCCTCGACAAGGGCCAGAAGATCTCCTTCGAGACCGAGCCGGACAAGCGCGGCAAGGGCCCCAAGGCCGTCAACCTCCAGCCGCTCGAAGGCGGCGCCGAGGGTGACGTCGAAGGTGGCACCGGCGACGACTACGGCCAGCCGGACGAAGAGTGATCGCATCACGGCGTTTCGGCCCCGTCACCCGCGGGGCCGGTCACCGCGCCGAGACGATCGACATCGGCCGCATGCCCACGGGCCATACGGTCGTGGACGCGAAGAATTCGAACCCTCCCGTGCCCGCGCGGGAGGGTTTTTCGTAGGCATCTCCGGGCGATGCCCGAGCGGATGGACCGGCCGCCGCACGAAGAAGCCGCTCCGTGACGGAACCCGAACCGGTGTCGAACCGCGGCGGAGGGGCCGTCGCAAGTGGCGCGGCCCCGTTTCACCGACCGGGTGAGCGACCGAGCCGCCCGCCACCCCGCAGCGATCCGCATCCCGCGCACCCACCGAGACCGCCGATGAACTACCGTCACGCCTTCCACGCCGGCAATTTCGCCGACGTCCTGAAACACGCGGTGCTCGCCCGCATTCTCGTCCATCTCGCGGGAAAGCCGGCGCCGTTCCGCGTCCTCGACACCCACGCCGGCATCGGTCTCTACGATCTCACCGGCACCGAGGCCGCGCGCACCGGCGAATGGCGGGACGGCATCGGCCGCATCCTCGCCGCCCCCTTTCCTGCCCCCGTCGCCGAGTTGCTCGCCCCCTGGCTCGCCGCGGTGGCGAGCGCCGCCGGCCTGACCCGCCCCGAGCATCTCACGCCCGAGCGGCTGACCCGCTATCCCGGCTCGCCGCTGGTGATCCGCGCCGGCCTGCGCCGCGACGACCGCGCCACCGTGGTCGAACTGCATCCCGCCGACGCCGCCACCCTCGCCGACCTCTTCGCCGGCGACGCCCGCGTCAAGGTGGTCGAACTCGACGGTTGGCTGGCGCTGAAGAGCTTCCTGCCCTTCAAGGAGCGCCGCGGCCTCGTCGTCGTCGATCCGCCCTTCGAGAAGGAAGGCGAGTTCGATCGCATCGTCACCGGCCTCGTCCAGGCGACCCGCCGCTTCGCCACCGCCACCTATCTCGTCTGGCACCCGATCAAGGACCGCCGCGACCTCGCCCGCTTCCACGACGCGATCGTCGCCACCGGCATCCGTCGCGTCATGGCCGTCGAACTGGCGACCGCCGCCACCCGGACCGACGGTCCGCTCACCGCCAACGGCCTCGTGATCGTCAATCCGCCGTGGAAGCTCGCCGAAGAACTCGACATCCTGCTCCCGGCACTGGCCGAGCGCCTCGCCACCGGCCGCGGCGCCGCCGCCTGGCGCTGGCTGGTGCCGGAGTGAGCGACCGCCGCCCGGTTCGCCCCACTGGAATCACGCCCATGAACTCTCGGTGATCGGCCGGAAAACGCGTTGCACCGTCCATCGCCGACGCTGGCATCGCGGCGATGCTTCGGGAGAAATGGCGATGAACGCATTGTTCGGTTTCGGCGAGACCGTGGAGGAGCACGACGTCCCCGTCCTCAACGAGCGCGAGATCCGCGCCGGCGCCGGCCTCATGTTCCTGGTCGCCCTGATCGCCTTCATGAACGCCTGGTTCGCCGGCGACTTCGTCCCGACCAAGCTGGTGATCGTCGCCTTTCTGCTCGATTTCGCCATCCGCGTGTTGGTCAACCCGCGCTGGTCGCCGAGCCTGATCGCCGGCCGCATCGCCGTGCGCAACCAGACGCCGGAACTGGTCGGCGCACCGCAGAAGCGCTTCGCCTGGGGGCTGGGTCTCGTCCTCGCCGGCACGATGCTGTGGCTGGTGGTCGTCCAGAACGTCCGCGGCCCGGTCAATCTGGCGATCTGCCTCCTCTGCCTCGTCCTCCTTTTCTTCGAGAGCGCCTTCGGCATCTGCATCGGCTGCCGCCTGCACCGGCTGCTCACCCGGCAGAAGACCGAGCTCTGCCCCGGCGACGCCTGCGATCCCCGCGAGCGCCGTCCGATCCAGCGCCTGACCGCCGGCCAGATCGCCGCGCCGATCGTCTTCGCCGCCGCCCTGTGGGGCGTCTCGCCGTGGATCACGGCGCAGCCGGCCTTCCCCGACGCCGCGACACCCGGCACCGGCACCACCCTCTCGCCGGAAGAAGAGGCGCGCTGCCGCGTTCCCGATTTCGCCAAGGCGATCGGCCACGAAGAGGGGTGGAAGCTGCACAACGGCTGCAAGTGAGGCGGCAGCCGCAGGGCGACGGCGACCTCCGCGCCGCTCAGCCCTCGCGGATCGCCCGCACGAGCCCGCGCGCCCCGGCCGAAACCTCGGCCCAGGTGATCTCGAAGCCGGAATCCGGCCCGTAGTAGGGATCGGCGACCGCCTCGCCGGCGCGTCCCTCGACATGATCGAGCAGCAGCGACAGCCGGGCGCGCGCCCCTTCCGGCCGCATCGCCGCCAGCACCGCGAGGTTCTCCCGATCGAGCGCGACGATGTGGTCGAAGCGCTGGAAGTCGTCGCGCCCCACCTGCCGCGCCGCATAGTCGTCGATCGGCGCCCCGTGACGGCGCGCCACCGCCCGTGCCCGCGCATCCGGCGGCCGGCCGACGTGCCAACCGGCGGTGCCGGCCGAATCGACCGTGACCGCGAGCCCGGCGCGTGCCGCCTCGGCGCGGAAGGCGGCCTCCGCCAACGGCGAGCGACAGATGTTGCCGAGACAGACGAAGAGCACCGCCGGACGATCCGTCATTCCCCACCTCCGCTCAACCCGATACCGAGCCGACGATGTTCCACCCCGTTCGAAACATCGTCGGCGAAGGCGAGCCCGAACGGGCGTCGGCCGGTCGGACCGTATCACTCATGAAAGCCGGCCGAGGCCGACTTTCATGACCCCGGTATGACGGCCCCTGATAGCGTCCGATCGCCCCATCTCCAAGCCCTCGAACCGGTTCGCGGCCATTCCCGGCTTGACCCTTGCGCGAGCCTCCCCCATCGTCGCATCCGACGGTACGAACCGTCGCTTCGGGAGACTCTCATGCGTCGTCGCCTCGCCCACGGATCCGCCGCTCGCCGCCTCGTCCACGGTGCCGCGCTCCTCCTCGTGTTCGGCGTCGCGCCGGCCGTCGCCGGTACGTCGGCCGAAAACCGCCTCGCCGGCACGCCGTCCTGCACCGACGACTGGACGCTCGCCAAGATCCGTCACCGCTTCGCCTACGGCGCCCTGAACGTCGAGAAGCGCGACCTCGCCATCGTCGAGGTGACGAAGATCCGCGAGATCGCCACCTCGGTCGACCGGCCGAGCCCGATCCCGCGTCGCTGGTGCACCGCCAAGGTGCGGCTCTCCGACGGCACCCGGTCGCAGCTGTCGTGGGTGGTCGAGGGCGGCGTCGGTTTCGCCGGCCCCGGTCTCGCGTGGCTCCCAGACGAGGTCGAGTTCTGCGTCTCCGGCCACGATCCCTGGCGCGTCCACGACGGCACCTGCCGCACCACGCGCCGTTTCTGGTGAGCCCGGGCGACCCGCCCCGCCGCCCCTTCGACGCCCCTACGGGAAGATCCGCCATGACGCGTGCCGTCTTCGCTCTCGTCGCGCTCCTCGTCGCCTGCCTCGCCGCCGATCCGGCCGCCGCCCAGAACCGCGGCCGCCCCGGCGACTTCGACCTCTGGGTCCTGTCGCTGTCGTGGTCGCCGAGTTGGTGCGAAGCCACCGGCGACGCCCGCGGCGACGCCCAGTGCGCCCGCCCCTACTCCTTCGTCGTCCACGGTCTGTGGCCGCAGTACCATCGCGGCTGGCCGGCCGATTGCAACGCCGCCAAGGCCCCGCCCAGCCGTGAACAGGTGCGCGACATGCTCGACATCATGCCGAGCCCCGGCCTGATCCAACACGAATGGCGCAAGCACGGCACCTGCTCGGGCCTCTCCGGCGAGGTCTACCTGCGCATCATCCGCAAGCTCTACGAGAAGATCCGCATCCCCGACGAGTTCAAGGACACGTCCCGGCCGCGCATGGTGTCGACCCGCGAGGTCGAGGCCGCCTTCGTCTCCGCCAACAAGGGGCTCGATCCGGACGAGATCGCGGTCCAGTGCGACAGCCGCCGCCTCCAGGAGGTGCGCATCTGCCTGAAGAAGGATCTCTCCGCCTTCGTCTCCTGCGGCGAAACCGAGCGGCGCTCGTGCCGGCTCGACCGGCTCTACCTGCCGGCGGTCCGCAACGGAGCCCGCTGACGATGATGCGTCTCCTGGCGGCGACACTCCTCGCGCTCGTCGTCGGCGCCTCGGCCGCGGCGCCGGCCGTCGCGGCGGAAGCGACGCTCCAGGGCTGGGCGACCCGCTGCGACGCACCGCTCTGCCGCGCCTCGAAGCCCTCCGCCTCCGGCCTGCAGGCGCTGCTCGTCGGTCGCTTCGAAACCGGTGACGGTCTCGCCGTCGGCCTCGCCGCTCCCGGCGCGGTGGTCGACCGCGATCGGCCGATGACGCTGCGCATCGACGGCCGGCGCATCGCCGATCTCGCGCCGAAGTCGGGCTTCCTGCCCTTCGAGCGGGTCGACGCCTTCTGGATCACCGACGCGACCGTCGCCCGCGCCCTCGTCGAGGCGCTGCCCACCGCCAAGTCGGTGCGTTTCGAGTACATCGACGTGACCGGCGCCCCTCACGACGCCGACATCGACCTCGCCGGCTTCGCCGCCATGCTCGCCTGGACCGACCGCGAGCTCGGCCGCACCACGGCGAAGCCCTCCGGCGTCGCGCCGCGCGGCCTGGAAGCGGCGCCGAACCCCGGCCGCGCCGCCCTGGTGGTGCGCATGGGCGTGCCGCCCCGCCTTCTCGCCAAGCATGCCGCCGCCAGCGACTGCGAGGCCTCGAACTCGCCGCTCCTGCGCGCCTTCAAGCCGGTGATCGGTGTCCTCTCGTCGACCGCCATCCTCTATGCCATCCCCTGCACCGCCTCGACCGGCAACGTCTCCTACCGGCTGTGGGTGGTGGAGAGCGGCGAGATCGGCGGCATCACCGCCCAGTATTTCGCCCTGTTCGATCCCGACTACGGCTGGAAAGGCTCGGACCTGCTCGCCAACGTCGCCTATGACGACGCCGGCGGGCGCCTGACCGCCACGCTGCGCACCGGCGCCGGCTGCGGCGGTCGCGGCCAATGGCGGTGGAAGAACTGGGCCTTCGCCATGGAAGAATATCGAATGGCCGCCGACTGCGTCGAAGGCCGCGACCCCACGGCCTGGCCGAAGGTGTGGTCGAAGGACTGAACCTCCCCTCCCCCGATCCTGGATCCGCCGTTCGCCCCGGAGAGACCTCCATGCCCGTCCTGCGTTCCGCACCCGCCTCGCCTTTCGGCCGCAAGGTCAAGATCGCCGCTGCCGAACTCGGTCTCCTCGACCGGCTCGAGATCCGCATGGCCGACACCACCGATCCCGGCGACAGCCTCCGCAAGGAGAACCCGCTCGGCAAGATCCCGGCGCTGATCCTCGACGACGGCATGGTGCTGTTCGACAGCCGCGTCATCCTCGAGTGGCTCGACGTCGAAGCCGGTGGCGGACGCATCATCCCGGCCGCGCCGGCCGCCCGCTTCGCCGCCCTGCGCCTCCAGGCGCTCGCCGACGGCCTCGCCGACGCCGCCCTGCTCATCGTCTACGAGGGCCGATTCCGCGCCGAAAGCGAGCGCTGCCCGGCTTGGCTCGCCCATCAGCAGGGCAAGATCGACCGCACCCTCGACGCGCTCGAGGCCGCCCCGCCGGCGGACGGCGCCGCACTCTCGGTCGGCACCATCGCTCTCGCCTGCGCGCTCGGCTATCTCGACCTGCGGCTCGGCAGCGGCTGGCGTGAGACCCACCCGAAACTCGCCGCCTGGCTCGACGCCTTTTCCGCCCGCGTCCCCTCCTTCGAGAAGACCCGATTCGTCCCCTGACCTCGTGGGGATCGTCCCCATGGCGTGCATCGCGTGGCGATCCGCCGGACCCCGTGGGAAACGAAGACCCCGCCGATCGGCCGATCGGCGGGGTCTTCTCGTCTCGTCGGCGCGGATGGCCGATCAGAACCGATAGGCGGCGCCGGCTCGCAGGATGTTGCTGTTGACGGACGAGCGCGCGGCCAGACCGCCCGGAAGCGCATGGGTGCTGCGACCGAAGCCCATGTGGATGAACTCGCCCTTGACCGAGATGTGGTCGGTGGCCTGTGCCTCGACGCCGGCACCGGCGGCATAGCCGATCTTGACCGTGCTGGTCGACGTGCCCAGCGCCTTCAGCGAGTCGTCGGCGAAGGCGATGCCGGCGGTGGCGTAGGGCATCACCTTGTCGAAGCCGATACCGATACGCGGTCGGATCGAGGCGTTCCAGTCGGAGCTGTACTTGTAGAGATTGCCGCCGACCATACGGCTCGCCGTCTGTCCCGAAACGTTGAGGTCACCCTCGACGCCGGCGATGACGTTCTGCCCGACAGTGGTGTTGAGGCCGCCGTAGACGCCGACCTGCGTGCCGTTGAGTGTCGCCGGCCCCCAGGCGTGGCCGGCATGGGCGCCGACATAGGCGCCGTTCCAGTTGGTGGCGGGAGCGGGGGTCGCGTAGCCGTAGGCGGGCGCGGCCGGCGGGGCACCGTACATGTCGGCGGCGGCCGCCGGGGCGATCGCCGTCAGACCGGCGGCGGCGGCGAGAGCGAGCGTGACGCGGAACATGGAACTCACCTTCGATGGTCGTTGTCGAAAAGTCTCCGAGGTTTCGGAGGATTTCGTTGACCATCTTCGCCCCGCCTCGGTTAAGGGCAGGTTCAGAAACAAGGTTAACGAAACGGCCAACGTCATTCGAAGCGATGGGAGAAGGAATATACCGCTGAAATTCGACCCGAAAACAGAACCGGCGGCACGCTTGCACGTGCCGCCGGTCGATTGTTCCTACCGATACGATCGACCGCTCGAAGATCAGAACTTGTAGTTCACGCCGACGCGAACGATGTGATCGGACAGGGACTGACGCGTGGCGACGCCCGGAGCGGCGAAGGTCTTGTTCACCGAGCCGAAGCCCTCGTAGAGATACTCGCCCTTCACCGACACGTTGTTGGTGACGGCATGCTCGACACCGCCACCGACGGCATAGCCGAGGCGGGTGAAGTCGGCCTTCTCGGTTCCGCCGGCGTTCGACGCGGTCGACGAGAAGCTGGCCACGGCGAGACCACCGGTGCCGTAGACCAGGGTGCGGTCGATGGCGTAGCCGGCGCGGGCACGCAGGGTGCCGTTGACGCCTTCCTGAGTCTTGAAGGTGGTGGCGCCGAAGACGCTGCTCTTCGACGGACGGCCGTAGCCGACGTCACCCTCGACACCGAGCACCCACGGGCCGTTCTGGAAGTTGTAGCCGGCCTGGACGCCGCCGAACAGCGAACCGGCGTTCAGCCGGCCGACGACACCGCCGACGTTGGCGCGGTCGCGCATGAACTCGCCGCCGACGTTGGCGCCGGCGTAGAAGCCGGTCCAGTTGTAGACCGAGACCGGAGCCTCGATCGGGGTCGCCGGCGGCGCCTTGCGGTACATGTCGGCGGCCTCGGCCGCGGCGGTCACGGCGAACAGGGCCAAGGAGCCCGCCGCCACACGAAGGAAAGTCTTGGTCATCGTAAGTCCTCGTCCTCACATCGTCGTCACACGCCGGAACCCTTCGGTTCTCGCGGCCCCACGCGCCCCCGTCGCGGGAAGCGGGCCGCCGAGCGGCGACGACGTCTCTCGGATATGATCTCCGAATGGGACGACATGGCGCGTCGATTGTGGCGGACCTCGGGTGATATTTCGGCGAGGCCCGCCATGATCTCGCCGCCGCGCCGCTCTCGCGCAACGTGGTGAAGAGAAGGTTCACGAGCCGCCACGAAGAGGGACGCCACGCCGGTTCGGGAGACCACCCCCGCGCCGTTCCGCTCGACCCGCGCGCGACATGCTCTAGATTGGCCGGACGACCGTCCGCGCCCGAGAGAGGTTCATGGCCTTCGCATCCGCTCCCCGCACCGCCCTGATCACCGGCGCCGCCCGTCGCATCGGCGCGGCGATCGCCCGCGACCTCGCCGCCCACGGTTGGGGCGTGGCGATCCACTACAATTCGAGCCGGGACGACGCCGAAGCCCTCGTCGCCGAGATCGGCGCGAGCGGCGGACGAGCCGTCGCGGTGAAGGCCGATCTCTCCGATCTCGCCGCGCTCCCCGGTCTCGTCGACGCGGCGGCGGTCGGCCTCGGCCCGATCGGCCTCCTCGTCAACAACGCCTCCGAATTCGAACCCGACGAGATCGGCGCCCTCGATGTCGCGCGCCTCGAGCGCCATCTCACCGTCGACCTGGCTTCGCCCTGCCTCCTCGCCGACGCCTGGCTCGCGCGTCTGCCGGAGGACGTTCACGGGCACGTGATCAACATCGTCGATCAGCGGGTGTGGCGCCTCACCCCCCGCTTCTTCTCCTACACATTGGCCAAGACGGCGCTGTGGACCGCGACCCGCACCATGGCCCAGGCTCTGGCGCCGCGCATCCGCGTCAACGCCATCGGACCCGGCCCGAGCTTCGCGAACCCGCGCCAGACGGCGGAGGACTTCGCCCGCCAGACCGACGCCGTGCCGCTCGGCCGCGGCCCGGCGCCGGAGGAGTTCGGCCGCACCGTGCGCTACTTCGTCGACACGGCCTCGGTCACCGGCCAGATGATCTGCCTCGACGGCGGCCAGCACCTCGCCTGGGAGACCCCGGACGTCGTCGGCGTCGGCGAATGAGAACTTGGGCGAAGCGCCGCCGATGGCCCATATGAGGACATGATCGCGGCGCCGGCCGATTCGGCCCGCTCCGTCCACCACCCGACGATCCGATGACCGCCCACGACGACCCCGAAGACCTCGACGACACCCACTCCGACGCCACCGCTCCGGCGGAGGCGCCCGCCGCCGCGGCGCTTTCCGGCGTCGAGGTCATCGCGGATCAGGTGAAGCGGCTGCCGGGCGCGCCGGGCGTCTACCGCATGCTCGACGACGAAGGCACCGTCCTCTACGTCGGCAAGGCGCGGAACCTGAAGAAGCGGGTGGTGAACTACACCCGCGGCCAGGGGCTCACCGCCCGCATTCTCAGAATGGTGCGCGAGACCCGGGCGATGGAGTTCGTCCAGACCCGCACCGAGACCGAAGCGCTGCTGCTCGAGGCCAACCTCATCAAGCGGCTGCGCCCACGCTTCAACGTCCTGCTGCGCGACGACAAGAGCTTCCCCTACATCCTGGTCACCGGCGACCACGAGGCGGCGGCGCTGGTCAAGCATCGCGGCCCCCGCAAGCGCAAGGGCGCCTACTACGGCCCCTTCGCCTCGGCCCAGGCCGTCGGCCGCACCATCAACTCGTTGCAGAAGGCGTTCCTGATCCGCACCTGCTCGGACGCCGTCTACGACACCCGGACGCGGCCCTGCCTGCTGTTTCAGATCAAGCGCTGCGCCGCCCCGTGTACCGGTGAGATCTCGCTCGCCGACTACCGCGTCCTGGTCGACGAGGCCGAGCGCTTCCTCGCCGGCAAGTCGAAGGCGGTGCAGGCGGAGCTGGCGGAGGCGATGCACGCCGCGGCGGAGGACCTCGACTTCGAGCGCGCCGCCGTCTACCGCGACCGCCTCGCCGCCCTCTCCCACGTCCAGGCCCACCAGGGCATCAACCCGCAAGGGGTCGAGGAGGCCGACGTCTTCGCCCTCCATCAGGACGGCGGCCAGACCTGCATCCAGGTCTTCTTCTTCCGCACCGGCCAGAACTGGGGCAACCACGCCTTCTACCCGCGCGCCGACCGTTCGATGGAGCCGGCGGAGGTGCTGGAGAGCTTCGTCGCCCAGTTCTACGACGACAAGCCGGTGCCCCGCCTGATCCTGCTCTCGCACGACACGCCGGAGCGCGAACTGCTCGCCGAGGCGCTGTCCGAACGCTCCGAACACCGCATCGAGATCGCCCATCCCAAGCGCGGCGAGAAGAAGGACCTCGTCGACCACGCCCTCCTCAACGCCCGGGAGGCGCTCGGCCGCAAGCTCGCCGAGACCTCGAGCCAGGCCAAGCTGATGGAGGGCGTCGCCCGCGCCTTCTCGCTTCCCGAGACGCCGAAGCGCATCGAGGTCTACGACAACTCCCATGTCATGGGCACGCACGCCGTCGGCGGCATGATCGTCGCGGGGCCGGAGGGCTTCGTGAAGGGCCAGTACCGCAAGTTCGACATCAAGTCGGCCGAGACCACCCCCGGCGACGACTACGCCATGATGCGCGAAGTGCTGACCCGCCGCTTGTCCCGCCTCGTCAAGGAGCATGGGCAACGCGACGCCGCTCCGCGCGACGAGGCCGGATTCGGCCCCTGGCCCGACCTGATCCTCGTCGACGGCGGCAAGGGGCAGCTCGAGATCGCCCGGCAAGTGGCCGACGAGGTCGGCGTCGGCGATCAGATCGCCTTCGTCGGCATCGCCAAGGGCCCGGACCGCGACGCGGGGCGCGAAAAATTCTTCTTCTTCGACCGGCCCGACATCATGCTGCCGGAACGCGATCCCGTGCTCTACTTCGTCCAGCGCCTGCGCGACGAGGCCCATCGCTTCGCCATCGGCACCCACCGCGCCAAGCGCTCCAAGGCGATCCGCCAATCGACCCTCGACGAGATCCCCGGCATCGGCCCGACCCGCAAACGCGCACTGCTGAATCATTTCGGCACGGTCAAGGCGATCGGCCGCGCCGGCCTCGGCGACCTGATGGAGGTGCCCGGCATCTCCGAAGCGATGGCCGAGACCATCCGAGGATGGTTCCATCAAGGGGAGGGGTGAGCTATCGTTCCGTTCAGAGCGAACGCCTCCGAATCCGGAGACTGAGAAATGGCCATACGTGTGTGGGATCTCCCGATTTCGGAATTGGCTGAAATCGGTCGGCGAGCCGCACTCGATGCCGTCCAGCGCCAGAAGAAGGCGGGCATCGTGGTCAAGGTGATCCAGAGAGCCAGATCCGCACGCGGCGCGTCGGCCCCGCCCGCGACCTCTACCGAAATTGCCGTCGAACTGCGCGGCAAGACCTACCGCTTCGAGGTTTCGGCCGAACCGAAATGACCCCACCACGGCTGGTGATGTTCGCGGGGCCGAACGGCTCGGGCAAATCGACCCTGACTCGATTGCTGATCGAGCGAGATCTGCTGCCGACAGAGCACATCGATCCCGATCGGATCGCCTCGGAAACCGCGGGCGCGGGAACGGCGGCGACGCCGACATCGCTGCTGCGGGCACATCGGCTCCGTGAGGAATGGATGGCGGAAGGTCGCGACTTCTGTTTCGAAACGGTCTTGTCTCACCGCCGGTGGCTCGAGTTCATCGAGCGCGCGCGCCGCCGCGGCTAAGAGTCCGTTTTGAAAATCACGGATGAGCGTTTCGCCTGAGGAGATTGCCA
>NZ_DAIPZB010000019.1:0-78296 GCF_036782435.1 Pinisolibacter sp.
ATAATTCCCAGTTATCCGAGCTCTTACCTCGGTAGTATTGCGCGCATCTTACAACATAAAGGGGAGCTCTCCAACCGGATTTTGATGATGTGGTCGTCACAGATCGCCTTCCTTGTACCGCTTCGTCGGAGAACCTCATCGACGGCGGCGGATGATGGTCGGCGATGGCGCCGCCGTCGGAGCGGATTTCGCGACGACGGATCTACCCGGATGCGGGCACGGTAGTGGCGTCGCCATGGATGAAGATCCGGGTCGCCCGATCCGTGCGCCCCATCCGGAGAAGGACGAGCCCGCTCTCCCTGTCGGATCGACCCAGCGTGGTCACTCCATAGCCATATCCCCGCGAAGACGCCTGGGGCTCCCGATCGCTCGGCAACGCCGTCCTCCGGTTCGGCCCGTCGAACTGCCCGTTGCCCGCGGCACGGTTCGCGTCGGGTTCACCCCGCACCGGACGGCGGGAACTCTGACCCGGGTTCGCATGGCGTCGCGGTCGTGGACATCTGAGCATTCCGACGTCCGGGCTCGTCGGGTTCCCCGACTTGCGGAGACTCGTGGAATTCGGATCCTGGTTCGCCGATGGATACATGTTGATGCCGGTCGGGGTGCGACGTAGGGTCGGGGCATGCAGACCAGACAGCTCTCCGTCACAGAACGCCTGCGCGAACTGATCATGGCGGGCGAATTCGAGCCCGGGTTCCACCTCCAGGAGATCCCGCTCGCCAAGTCGCTCGACGTGTCGCGCACCCCGGTGCGGGCGGCGCTGATCGCCCTCGCCCAGGAGGGGCTGCTGACCTATCGGCCGCAGCGCGGTTATCTGGTGCGCAAGGCGTCGCTCGACGAGATCCTCGACGCCTATACGGTGCGCGGCAGCCTGGAGAGCACCGCCTGCCGGCTGCTGGCCGGGAAGGGAGCCGACGCCGAAACGCTGAAGATCCTGAAAGGCTGCCTCGAGGAGGGCGACCGCATCCTCGCCGCCGGAAAATTGACCGACGAGGGCTTCCAGCCCTGGCGCGAGATGAACAACCTGCTGCATCAGACCATTCTGACCGCTACCGGCAACGACCTGCTGATCGATCTCACCGCCCGCACCCTCAACATCCCGCTGACCTCGTCGCGGGTGGTGCACTGGATCGACTTCACCGCCATGCGCCGCTCGCACGACCACCACTGGGTGATCGTCGAAGCGATCGAACGGCGTCAGGCGTCGCGCGCCGAAGCGATGATGACCGAGCACATCCTCGTGTCGAGCGACGTCATCCGTCGCAACTTCGGCCGGCCCTAGCGCCGCATCGCTTCTTCGGCTGCTCGTGGCCCCGCCACGCTCCCTTTCGCGCCGACCTCATCCGACGCCGCCGCATCGCGTGCCGTCGCACGTGCCGCAACGCCTGCCGAGGCACGGCGATGGCGATGCTTGCGTGAACGCAAATGTATACATGACGACTTGATACGGCGTGATTTTCACGTTAAGGAGGGTTCCAAAGAGGGAAAAGAATACATTCATACCGAGAGTGAGGAGAGCGCCCGATGTTGATCAAGCAGATCCACCACGTCGCCTACCGCTGCAACGACGCCGCCGAGACCGTCGCCTTCTATCGCGACAATCTCGGCATGGCGTTCCTCGCGGCGCTGTCGGAGGACCGGGTACCGTCGACCGGCGAGGCCGATCCCTACATGCATCTGTTCCTCGACGCCGGGAACGGCAACATCCTCGCCTTCTTCGAGATCCCGAACTCGCCGCCGATGGGGCGCGACCCCAACACCCCGGCCTGGGTCCAGCACATCGCCTTTCTGGTCGAGAACGAGGAGGCGCTGACGAAGGCCAAGGCCGATCTCGAGGCCAAGGGCATCGAGGTGATCGGACCGACCAATCACGAGATCCTCAAGTCGATCTACTTCTTCGATCCCAACGGCCACCGCCTCGAACTGACGGCCGCCTCCGGCACGCCGGAGATGATGGGCGAGCTCCATTCCGTCGCCGACGCCATGCTCGCCGACTGGAGCCGAACCAAGTCGACCCAGCGCCACGCGGCGTGGATCCACGAGAAGCAGTTCGCCGGCAACTGAAGGTGACGTGAACGATGAAGATCGGCATCCTGATGCTCGGGTTGGCGCAGGCCCTCCGCCTGCTCCGTCTGACCAACGCGACGTTCCGCGAACGCTTCCGTGAGAAGAACCTGGTGGTGCAGTTCAAGGTGCTCGACTGCGGCACCGCGCGCTCCATCACGTTCCACGACGGACGCGTCTCGTCGCGGGCCGGGGTCCATCCGGCCCCCGATGTCGTGCTGTCGTTCAAGAACGCCCGGGTCGCGGCGAAGCTGATGTCGCTGAAACCGGACCATCGATTCAACATCGACGCGATGAAGAACTTCACCATCGGTCTCGATGGTCCGGACGAGCTGACGGTGTGGTTCGCCGAGACCCTCAGCATGGTCAAGGCGTTCGGCTGGCGCTTCGGCACCCGGTTGAAGGGCGGCGTCACCCGCTACACCGGCAATACCAACGGCGGGCCGGTCTTCGTCTACGTCAAGGGCGGCCGTATCGTCCGCATCACGCCGATCGAATTCGACGCCGAGGACGGCGAGACCTGGAAGATCCGGGCGCGCGGCAAGAGCTTCTCGCCGCCGCGCATGGCCACGGTCTCGCCGCACACCCTCGCCTCGAAGTCGCTGGTCTATTCCAAGGACCGGCTGCTCTACCCGATGAAGCGGGTCGACTTCGATCCCCACGGCGAGCGCAACCCGCAGAACCGCGGCATCTCCGGTTACGAGCGGATCAGTTGGGACGAGGCGGCGGAGATCATCGCCGGCGAGATCCGGCGAGTGAAGCGCGACTACGGCCCGGGAGCGCTGGCCTTCAGTCACAGCGCCCACCAGAGCTGGGGCAACGTCAACTACCACCTGTCCTCGGGCTTCCGCTTCTTCAATCTCGTCGGCTTCACCAAGGTCCACTCCAACCCGTCGAGCTGGGAGGGCTGGTACTGGGGCGCCACCCATCACTGGGGCCACACCATGCGCCTCGGCAACGGCGAGGTGTTCGGCCAGGTCGAGGACTGCCTGCAGAACAGCGAGATGATCGTCTTCTGGTCGAGCGACCCGGAGGCCTGCAACGGCGTCTATGCCGGGTTCGAGGGCACCGTCCGTCGCCAGTGGGCGAAGGACCTCGGCATGACCTTCGTCCACATCGACCCCTACCACAACGAGACCGCCGCCTGGCTCGGCGGCAAGTGGATCGCGCCGCGGCCCGGCACCGACCCGGCGCTCGCCCAGGCGATCTGCCACGTCTGGATCAGCGAGGGCCTCTACGACAAGTGGTACGTCGAGAACCGCACCACGGGCTTCGACGAATGGGCCGACCACGTCATGGGCCGCAGCGACGGCGTGCCCAAAACGCCGGAATGGGCCGAGGCCGAGACCGAGGTCCCGGCGCGCGACATCCGGGCGCTGGCCCGCGAATGGGGGAGGAAGAAGACCTATCTCGGCGCCGGCGCCTTCGGCAACGGCTTCGGCGGCGCCTGCCGCACCGCCACCGGCGCTCAGTGGGCGCGGATGATGGTGATCCTGATGGCGATGCAGGGCTACGGCCGCCCGGGTGTCAACATGGGCAATCTACAGAGCGGCGCCCCGATCGACTTCAATTTCTGGTTCCCCGGCTATGCCGAGGGCGGCATCTCCGGCGATCTCCAGTTCACCGCCGACGGGCCGATCACCTATCAGCGCATCCCGCACATCATGACCATGAACAACGTGCGGCAACAGATCCCGCGCATCAACTTCCCCGAGGCGATCACCGAGGGTCAGGCGAGCGGCTATCCGACCGACGTCGCGGCCATCAACAGTCAGTTCGTGCCCTACCGCTATCCCTCGCCCGGCCACTCGCCGGTCAGGATGATGTACAAGTTCGGCGCCTCGCAGTTCGGCACGATGAACAATTCCAACCGCTGGATCCGCGCCTACCAGTCGCCGAACCTCGAATTCGTCGTCAACCAGTCGATCTGGAACGAGGGCGAGGTCAAGTTCGCCGATCTCATCCTGCCGGCGTGCACCACCTTCGAGCGCTGGGACATCGGCGAATGGGGGTCGGGCGGCGGCTACGCGCCGCAGTACTACACCCAGAACAACCACCGCGTCGTCGTCCTCCAGCACAAGTGCATCGAGCCGCTGGGGGAATCGAAGTCCGACTATCAGATCTACGTCGAGATCGCCAAGAAGCTCGGCCTGTCGGCGCTGTTCACCGAGGGCATGACCGAACTCGACTGGTGCCAGCGGATCTGGGAAGGCTCCGACCTGTCGCAGCACATCTCGTGGAAGAAGCTCCTGAAGCGCGGTTATTTCGTCGTGCCGACGGAGAAGGAGCACCTGCGCGTGGAGACCGCCTATCGCTGGTACTACGAGGGCCGGCGCAAGACGGTGCCCGAGCTGCAGCCGCTGCCGGCCGACTACTCCGAGAAGTTCCTCGAGGGCCTACAGCCGCAGAGCGGCAAGTTCGAATTCGTTCCGGAGAGCCTGAAGAAGGCCGGCGATCCCGATCGCCCGCCGGTCAACGTCTACATGCCCAGTTGGGAAGGGACGAAGAGCCACGATCTCCTCGCCAAATACCCGCTGCAACTCCTGTCGGCGCATCCGCGCTACAGCTTCCATTCGCAGGCGGACGGCAAGGACGGCATCATCAACGACATCGAGTGGCATCGCCGCGAGATCGACGGCTATCGCTACCTCATCTGCTACGTCAATCCGGCCGACGCGGCCGACCGCGGCATCCGCACCGACGACATCATCCGCCTCCACAACGACCGCGGCGAGGTGCTGTTCGCGGCCTACGTCACCGAGCGTATCCGGCGCGGCGTCATCCGCACCTACGAGTCCTCGGCACTCTACGAGCCGATCGGCCGGCCGGGCCACTCACCCGACCGCGGCGGCTGCGTCAACTTGTTGACCAACCACCGCTCGCAGATCCGCGGCGGCAGCTCGATGGCGCCCAACGCCTGTCTCGTCGAGATGGAGCGTTGGCGGGAGCCGGTCGCAACCGCGCCCGTGGCGGCCGAAATGGCCATGGCCGAGGCCTGAGGGAGTCCGGATCATGCTGAAGTGGAACATGATCGTCGACGTCGAGAAGTGCATGAACTGTCACAACTGCTTTCTCGCGACCAAAGACGAGTATGTCGGCAACGACTTCCCAGGCTACAGCGCGCCCCAGCCGCTGCACGGCCACAAATGGCTGCATCTCGTCCAGCATCAGCGCGGTCAGGCGCCGATGGTCGAATCCCATTCGATGCCGGTGATGTGCAACCAGTGCGCCAACGCCCCCTGCATCAAGGCGGCGCGTGACGGCGCCGTCTACGAGCGGCCCGACGGCATCGTCGTCATCGACCCGGTCAAGGCGAAGGGTCAGAAGCAGATCGTCCAGTCCTGCCCCTACGGGGCGATCGACTGGAACGAAGAGCTGCAATTGCCGCAGAAGTGGTGCTTCGACGCCCATCTCCTCGACGACGGATGGACCCGCACCCGCGCCGAACAGGCCTGCCCGACCGGCGCGCTGCGCTCGATCCGAGTGGCGGACGACGAGATGCGGGCGATCGCCACCCGCGACGGTCTCGAGGGGCTGCGCCCGGAGCTCGGAACCCGGCCGCGAGTGCACTACCGCAATCTTCAACTGATGCGGTCGGTCTTCGTCGGCGGCACGGTGGTGAGCCGCGCCGACGGGCTCGAGGATTGCTTCGCCGGCGTCACCGCGCGGCTGTCGAAGAACGGCGCGGTGGTCGCCGAGACGACCACCGACACCTTCGGCGAGTTCAAGTTCGATCGGCTGGAACGGGGCAGCGGCGCCCACGACCTCGAACTCGACGCCGGAGGCGCGCGTCGCAGCCGCCATCCGATCGTCGTCGACGACAGCCGCTACCTCGGCATCTTCGCGCTGTGACCCGTCCACGCACCCGGAGCGGATCCCGATGACCGATCCCACGACCGACGTCGACTGCGAGTGGGTCCACATCCAGTTCGACGAGAATCCGGCCTTCACCGAGACCTACGGCTTCTCGGGGAGCCAGGGCGCCGTCCATCTCGAGGGCATCCGCATGCGGTCGAGGGGCGTGGCGTCGCGCACGCTCCTGGTCTTCATGCATCCCGCCTCGACGCTGCAGCTCCTGCCGCTGCCGCGCCATCTCGCCGCCATCGGCTTCCATGTCCTGTGCGCCGGCAGCCGCTACGCCCGCAACGACACGGCGGCGATCCTGGAGAAGGTGCTGCTCGACCTCGGCGCCTACATCCGCCACGCCAGGACGGTGTGGGGCTACGACCACGTCGTGCTCGCCGGCTGGAGCGGCGGTGGCTCGCTGGCGCTATTCTATCAGTCGCAGGCGGAACGGCCGACGATCACCGCCACCCCGGCCGGCGACCCGGTCGACATCGTCGGTGCCGGACTGATCCCGGCCGACGCGGTGATCTTCCAGGCTGCGCATCTGTCGCGCGCCCGTATGCTCGCCGAGATGATCGACCCATCGGTGGTCGACGAGGCCGATCCCGACCGACGCACCCTCGAACTCGACATCTACGACCCGCGCAATCCCAACCGACCGCCCTACTCGGCCGACTTTCTCGCCGAATTCCGCGCCGCGCAGCTGCGGCGGGTGCGCAGGATCACGGCGGGCGTCGAGGAGCGCCTCGCCGATCTCCGGCGACGCGGCACCGGCGAGTTGGAACGCGGTCTCCTCACCCATCGCACCATGGCCGACCCGCGCTTTCTCGACCTGACGATCGATCCCAACGGCCGCCCGCCGAACTGGTGCTACATGGGTCGACCGGAGACGGTGAACAACGGGCCGGTCGGGCTAGCTCGCTTCTCGACTCTGCGCGCCTGGCTGTCGCAGTGGTCGATCGATCACAGCCGCATGGACGGCGAGGCCTGCGCCGCGGCGATCTCGGTCCCGTTGCTGACGATCGAGAACCAGGCCGACGACGTGGTGCCGCAACCGCACACCGGGATCGTCCACCGGGTGGCAGGAAGCCGCGACAAGACCTTCGCGGTCATCGACGGCGCCAACCACTACTACGCCGGCCAACCGCGCCAGATGACCGAGGCGAGCGATCTCGTGCGCCGTTGGCTCGAGCAACGAGGCTTCGGCGGCGCCTGAGGCGGCGGTCGCACCGAGGTTCGGAAGTCGAAAACACAAGAAGCACGACGGAGGAAACGATGAACTACAGGGCAATCATCCCCTTGGCGATCGGCACCTATCTGGCGACCCAGGGTGTTCCGGCCCAGGCCGGCTCCGATGCGGTGCGCATCGGTCTGCTCGGCGACTTCTCCCAGGTCGCCGCCGACGTCGGCGGCAAGGGCGCGCTGCTCGCCGCCGAAATGGCGGTCGAGGACTACGGCGGCAAGGCCGGCGGCAAGCCGGTGAAGATCCTCTCCGCCGACATGCAGAACAAGCCGGAGATCGCGCTGCAGATCGCCCGCAAGTGGTTCGAGGTCGACGACGTCGACACCATCGTCGATCTGCCCTCCTCCGCCGTGGCTTTGGCGGTCAACGAGCTCGCCCGCGACAAGAAGAAGATCCTGCTGATCACCGAGGCGACCACCACCGACCTCACCGGAAAGGCCTGTTCGCCCTACACCGTGCACTGGGCCGACGACGTCGCGGCGCTCTCCGCCGGCACCGCCAAGGCGCTGGTCAAGGCCGGCAAGACCAACTGGTACTTCATCTCGGTCGACTACACCTTCGGACAGGCGCTGGAGAAGGCGGCCTCTTCGGTGGTCGTCCAGAACGGCGGCAAGGTCCTCGGCGGCGTCAAGCACCCGATGAACACCGCCGATTTCTCCAGCTATCTCCTCCAGGCGCAGGCCTCCAAGGCCCAGGTGGTGGCACTCGCCAACGTCGGCACCGACACCACCACGGCGATCAAGCAGGCGGTCGAGTTCGGTCTGCCCGCCGGCGGCCAGAACGTCGCCGGTCTCCTCGTCTACATCTCCGACGTCCACGCCCTCGGCCTCGCCGCGGCGCACGGTCTGGTGCTCACCGAGAGCTACTACTGGGACGACACCGACAAGGGCCGTGCCTTCGCCAAGCGCTTCTTCGACAAGTTCGGCAAGATGCCGACCAAGGCACAGGCCGCGACCTACGCGTCGATCACCCACTATCTGAAGTCCGTCGACGCCGCCGGCACCGATCGGTCCGAGGAGGTGATGAAGCAGATCAAGACCCTGCCGGGCGACATGTTCGGCAAGCCGGCCCACGTCCGCGCCGACGGGCGGGTGATGTACGACCTGTCGCTGTGGGAGGTGAAGACGCCGCAGGAATCGAAGTCGCCCTGGGACTACTACAAGCTCGTCGGCCGCATTCCCGCCGAAGAGGCGTTCAAGCCGCTGTCGCCGAGCGAGTGCTCCTTCCTCGCCGCGAAGTGATGCGGGAGCCGGCGGAACCGACCGGTCGCCGCAAATGACGACGCGCGGGGTGGCGAGAGGCGGCGCGAACCGTCGCCTCGCCACCTCGTCGTCTTGTCACGCCCGCCGTTTCCTGAGCGGGATCGGGCGCTCGTCGCCGGCGCCCGCCGCCTCGCCGCCATCGAGGCCCTCCGGCGCCCAGATCGAGAAGTACCACATCATCAGATCGCGCTGATGGGCGACCTCGAGGCGCTGAAAGGCGCGGTTGCGGTAGGTCTTGACCGTCTCCTCGCTGACGCCGAGCTGGCCGGCGATGCGGGCGAAGGGCAGGCCGAAGAGGATGCGGGCGCAGACCTCGGTCTCGCGCCGCGACAACAGCTCGGTCGCCAGGATGCCGCGCTCGATGCACTCGACCGAGGCGAGCGCATGCTCCGGACGGAAGCGGCGCACCTCTTCGTGCTTGGCGATCGCCGAGATCAGGTCGCCGGAGAGCCCCGCCAGATTGCCGAGTTCGTCGCCGTTGAAGACGCCGCGCCGCGACGACCGCAGAACGCTCAGCCAATAGGTCGCCTGCCCCCGCCGCCCGCAGATGCCGACCCGTTCGGCGATGTCGGGATAGAGCATGCTGCGCAGGTCGCCCGGCATCTTGCGCAGATCGGCGCGGACGACGGCGCTGCGGTCGGGTTCGTCGACGGACCGGACTTCGCGGATGCCGGGATCGCGGCGCCAGTAGTCGCGGCCGGCGAAGCACGACGCCCGGTCGCGCGCCAACCGACCGTCGGCGACATCGGCGGACCCGAGCCCGCGCAACGTGTCCGGCTCCAGCCGATAGACGGCGCAGAGATCCGATCCGCTGACCTGTTCGAGCAGCGCCAGGAGATCGCTGTAGAAGTCGTCCCGACCGATGGCGTCGATCACCGATCTCGGGCGGAGCATCGTCGGGAAACCGTCCCCGGCAGCCGGAAGGGCCGTCGTCATCTTCGCGTTCCTCCGCCTCGCTTCGTTCTCGTCGGCCGCGCGCCTCCGTCAGGATCCGCAGGACGGAGACCGTGACCCGGTCAGGGCGGCGCGCACCCGTCCGCCGGCCGCCGCTCCGGGAATGACGGTGCCATCACATGCGATCGACAGCAACTCGTCGAGGTCGACGCCGGTCGAAATGCCCATGCGCTCGAACAGGAAGACGACGTCCTCGGTGGCGACGTTGCCGGTGGCGCCGGGAGCGAAGGGGCAACCACCGAGCCCGGCGAAGGCGGCGTCGAAGACGCGCACCCCCCGCGTCCAGGCGGCGTGGACGTCGGCGAGACCGAGGCCATAGGTGTCGTGGGCGTGGAAGGCCCAGCGCTCGACCGCGGGGAAGGCGGCGCGGACGCGATCGAAGAGCCCTGCGACATGATCCGGTGTCGCCCGGCCGGTGGTGTCGCACAGGCAGATCTCGGCCGTCGACCGCACCGCCACCAACGGCCCGAGCAGGTCGAGGACGGCGCTCTCGGCGACCCGTCCGTCGAACGGGCAGTCGAAGGCGGTCGCCAGATTGAGGCGGATGTCGACGCCCGGCGGACAGACTTCGATCAGCCGGATGTATTCCGCCACCGATTCCAGCGGGTGACGACGGACGTTGCTGCGGTTGTGCGCCTCCGACACCGAGACGACGAAGGCGAGGAAGTCGACGCCGGCCGTGAGCGCCGTCGCGCCCCAGCGGGCGTTGGGCACCAGGAACTGGGCGCGCAGACCCGGGATCGACCGGCTGGCGGCGAGCACCTCGGTGGCGTCGCCGAGCTGTGGCACGGCGGACGGGCTGACGAAGGAGCCGGCCTCGATGCGGCCGAGCCCCGCGGCGGCGAGGCGGCGGACGAAGTCGATCTTGGTCGCGGTCGGGATGAACGGGCCGATGCCCTGGAAGCCGTCGCGCGGCCCGACCTCTACCAGAGTGACGCGATCTCCGCTCGGCGTGGTCATGCGATCGTTCCTTCGTTGCGCAGGGCCGAGATCTCGGCGGGAGAGAGGCCGAGGAGCTCGGTGAGGACCTCGTCGGTATGGGCCCCGATCGCCGGGCCGGTCCAGCGGATGCTCCCGGGCCCCTCCGGCACGTGCGGGACGATGCCGGGGTGGAGGAGCGGCCCGAGCAGCGGATCGACCACCTCGCGCACCATGCCGCGGCGGCGGAACTGCGGATCGGTGGCGCAATCGGCCGCGGTATAGACCCGCGTCGCAGGGATGTCCTCGGCGGCGAGGAGACGCGTCACTTCGTCGGCCGGCAGGCTCCGCGTCCATGTCCCGATGATCGCGTCCAGTTCGCCGGCGTTGGCGACGCGCCCCCGATTGCCGCGGAAACGCTCCTCGGCGAGGAGGTCGGGCCGGCCGATCAGCCGTGCCAGCCGGGCGAACAACGGATCGGAATTGGCGGCGATGAGGATCCACACCCCGTCGGCCGAGAGGTAGGCGTTCGACGGCGCCGCCGTCGGGATGGCCGAACCGGTCGGCTGACGGATGGTGCCGAGACGTCCGTATTCGGCGAGCATGCCCTCCATCAGGCTCAGCACCGACTCGGTCAACGCCACGTCGAGGCTGCGGCCGCGACCGTCGCCGCCCATGCGGTCGCGCTGCCACAGGGCGCAGACGACGCCGAAAGCGGCGTAAAGGCCGGCGAGACTGTCGCCGATCGACACGCCGACCCGCACCGGCGGCAGATCGGACACCCCCGGCGGATGATCGGTGAGATGTCGCAGTCCGCCCATCGCCTCGCCGATCACCCCGAAGGCGGCGCGATCGCGATAGGGACCATCGAGACCGAAACCGGAGACGTGGGCGATGATCAGATCCGAGCGGGCGGCCCGCAGGTCGTCGTCCCCCAGACCGAGACGCGCCAGACCCCCGGGGCGGAAGTTCTCCACCACCACGTCGCATTGCGCCGCGAGCGAGCGGACGATCGCCGGCGCCCGCTCCGCCTTGAGATCCAGCGCCACCGACCGTTTGTTGCGGGCGTGGATCGACCACCACAGCGAATGGCCATCGACCTGGGCTCCCCATTGCCGTACCGGATCGCCGCCGGGTGGCTCGATCTTGATGACGTCGGCGCCGAGGTCGCCGAGCAGCCGGGCGCAGAACGGCGCGGCGACGAAGTGCCCGATCTCCAGCACCCTGAGTCCGCTCAGGGGGCCACCTGCGGTGGTCTGCATGGCGCGCTCTCTCCGATCGGCCGGCGTGGGGGACGAATGGGCCGGTCGCGGCGCGGCCTCCCGGTGGGGACCGGCGCGGCTCACGGCGCGAAGCCGTACCGGTGGCGGACGGGACGGCCGGGCGAGATCGCCTCGGCGGCCCGCAGGATCCCTTCCGCGTCGATGCCGTAGTGGCGATGCAGGTCGGCGAGCGTGCCGGTCTGGCCGAAGCGCTCCACCCCGAGCGCCCGCGTGCGATGGCCACCGACCGCGCCGAGCCAACCGAGCGTCGCCGGATGGCCGTCGACGACGGTGACGAGGGCGCAATGGTCGGGCACGCCGGCGAGCAGCCGCTCGACGTACGACACCGCTCGACCGTGGCCGGCCTCGCGGGCGCCCTGCGCCGCCGTCCAGCCGGCGTGCAACCGATCGGCGGAGGTGACGGCGAGCAGGCCGACGTCGCGCCGGCTCTCGCCGAGGAGCCCGACGGCATGGATCGCCTCGGGTGCCATGGCGCCGGTGTAGACCACCACGACCTCGGCATTGGGGCCGGGCCGCCGCATCCAATAGGCGCCGGCGACGATGTCGTCGCGCAAGTCGGCGGTCATCGGCCGCGCGGGCTGTTCGATCGTCCGCGACGACAGACGGAGATAGACCGAGCCGCCGCGCTCGACCGGCGGCCAGACGGTGTCGTCCGCCGCCTTGCCGTCGCGCTGCATGTGCTCGAAAGCCCAGCGCATCACCACCGCGAGTTCGTCGGCGAAGGCCGGCTCGAAATAGGCGAGCCCGTCCTGCGCCATGCCGACCAGCGGCGTACCGATCGACTGATGCGCCCCGCCTTCCGGCGCCAGCGTCACCCCCGACGGCGTCGCCACCAGGAGGAAGCGGGCGTCCTGATAGCAGGCGTAGTTGAGGGCGTCGGCGCCGCGATAGATGAAGGGATCGTAGAGGGTGCCGATCGGCAGCAGCCGTTCGCCGAACAGCGCATGCGACAGGCCCATCGCCGACAGCATGGTGAAGAGGTTCGACTCGGCGATGCCGAGTTCGAAGTGCTGGCCTCGCGGCGAGAATTCCCAAGTGTAGGTCGACGGAATGCGCTCGCGCTTGAAAAGGTCGGCGACCGCCTCCTCGGCGAAGAGGCCGCGGCGGTTGACCCAGGCGCCGAGGTTGGTCGAGACGGTGACGTCCGGCGAGGTGGTGACGATGCGCTGCGCCAGCGGCGTCTCGCCACGGCCGAGTTCGTTGAGGATCAGGCCGAAGCCGGCCTGGGTCGACAACGTCTTCTGGCTCGGCGCCGGCAGGGTCTCGGGAACCGGAACGGCTGCCGCCTTCGCCACCTTGCGGCGACCGGCGAAGGGAACGCGGGCGAGAAACGCCGCGAGTTCGTCCTCGCTCGGCGCCAGACCCTCGAAGCGGTCCCACTCGTGACCCGGACGGATGCGATGAGCGGCGCGCAGCGTCTCCATCTGCTCCGGCATCAAGAGGCCCGAGTGGTTGTCCTTGTGGCCGGCGAGGGGAAGACCGAAGCCCTTGATCGTGTAGGCGATGAAGCACACCGGGCGATCATGGGTCGCGGCGGCGGCGAAGGCGTCGCGCAGCGACGGCAGATCGTGGCCGCCGAGATTGCACATCAGCCGGGCGAGTTCGGCGTCGTCGCGGGCGTCGACGAGCCGGCGGGTGTCGGGAAGATGGCCGAGATCCTCCTCGAGCCGCCGCCGCCAGGCCGCGCCGCCCTGGAAGGTGAGCGCCGAATAGAGCTGGTTGGGGCAGGCGTCGATCCACTCGCGCAAGGCGTCGCCGCCCGGTTCGGCGAAGGCCGCCTTCATCAGCTCGCCGTGCTTGAGGATGACGACATCCCAGCCGAAGGTGCGGAAGATGCCCTCGAGCCGCTCCCACAGGCCCTCGCGGATCACCGCATCGAGGCTCTGGCGGTTGTAGTCGACCACCCACCAAGTGTTGCGCAACCCGTTCTTCCAGCCCTCGACCAGGGCCTCGAAGATGTTGCCCTCGTCCATCTCGGCATCGCCGACGAGGGCGATCATCCGCCCCTCCGGCCGCTTCTTCGCCCAGTCCTTGGCGCCGAGATAGTCCTGCACCAGCGAGGCGAACAGCGTCTGCGCCACGCCGAGGCCGACCGAGCCGGTGGAGAAGTCGACGTCGTCGACGTCCTTGGTGCGCGACGGATAGGACTGCGCCCCGCCGAAGCCGCGGAAGCGCTCGAGCTTGTCTCGCGTCTGGCGGCCGAAGAGATACTGGATGGCGTGGAACACCGGCCCGGCGTGCGGCTTGACCGCCACCCGGTCCTCGGGCCGCAGCGCCGAGAAATAGAGCGCCGTCATGATCGTGGCGATCGAGGCGCAGGACGCCTGATGGCCGCCGACCTTGAGCCCGTCGGTGTTGGGGCGCAGATGGTTGGCGTTGTGGATCGTCCACGACGCCAGCCACAGCACCTTGCGTTCGAGCGCGGCGAGGAAGCGGAGGTCGTCCGCCTCGACCGCTGCGGAAGTGTCGCTCGCCGTCCGTCGTGCCATCGTCCCCACCCTGCCCGCCGTTCTCGGAACCTCTGCGACAGAGGCTAACTGGAAGCCGTCGGCAGGTGCTTGCAAAGTCAGTCCACTGATGGTCCAATTTCGGCAGACTATGCCAATTATCGTCTGGAGAGGACAGAAGATGCCGAAGTTGCGCCTGGATCGGATCGACCGGAACATTCTGGCGCAGCTCCAGCAGGATGGTCGAATGACCAATCACGACCTCGCCGACAAGGTCGGGCTGTCGCCCTCGCCCTGTCTCAGGCGGGTGCGGGCGTTGGAGGAGGCCGGCGTCATCCGCAACTACGTGGCGCTGGTCGACCCGGTCGCCGTCGACCTCTCGGTCAGCGTCTTCGTCAACGTCACGCTCGAGCGTCAGGTCGAGGACCGCCTCGACGTGTTCGAAGCGACCGTGCGGCAATGGCCGGAGGTGCTCGAGTGCTATCTCATGACCGGGGAGTCGGATTACCTGTTGCGCGTCGTCGTGCCCGATCTGGCGTCCTACGAGCGCTTCCTCAAGCAGTATCTGACCCGCGTCCCCGGCGTCGCCAGCATCAAGTCGAGTTTCGCCCTGAAGCAGGTGCGCTACCAGACGGCGCTGCCGCTCGGCTGAAGCACGGCGAGCGAGGCGCGGCCGGGTCGGCCGCGCCGGTCAGCCGGCCATCAGCACCGGCAGCGTCATGTGATCGAGGACGTAGCGCGTGCCGGCGCCGCGGAAGAAGTGGAGATGCTGCGGACCGGGATGGGCGCCCATCACCAGGAGGTCGGCGCCTTGGTCGAAGGCCCGCGACAGCAACAGGTCCATCACCCCGATGTCCTCGCGCGGCAACACCTCGCAGCTCGCCGCGACGCCGTGGGCGGCGAGATGGTCGAGCAGATCCGCCGACGCGATCGCCGGCTCGGAACCGGCGCTCGGAACCGGATCGCCGACGGTGACGACTTCGACCGCGCCGGCGCCGACGATCATCGGCATCGCCGCGTGCAGCGCCCGCGCCGCTTCGCGGCTGCCGTCCCAGGCGATCACCACCGACGAGCCGACCATCGGATAGGCGCCGACCGACGGCAACACCAGCGTCGGCCGGCCGGAGCGTTGGATCACCTGGGCGATCAGGTCCTCTCGGGCGCTCTTGCCGGCATGATGCTGCCCGAGCACGATCAGGTCGGCGAGGCGGCCGTGGACGGCGATGTCGATGGCGTAGCGACCGCTCTCCGGCCGATCGTGCCGCCGCCAGCTCATCGTCGCCGAGCTCCCCGCCGTCGCTTCGGCGAACTGCGCCGCCGAGGCCTCGGCGTCGTCGCGGTCGTGGTGCGGCGAGGCGACGTAGAGCCCGGTCAGCCGGCCTGCGAAGCGTTCGGCGATGCCGCGCGCCGCGGCGATGCGCAGCGGGTCGCGGTCGCCGCCGTCGAGATGGACTAGGATGTCCTTGTACATGAGGTCGCCTCCTCGGCGGCGCGGATCGGCATCGTGGCCGACGGTCTGGGGACGACGCGGACGGTGACGGGATTCGTCGCGCCGCGGCGCGACGGCGGGATCAGACGATGATCCCGCGCCGCTTCATGAAGGGAGACGCCATGCCGACCAGCCCCTCGCGGAACGCCAGCACGCAGACAACGAAGATTCCGCCCTGGATGATCGTCACCCACGATCCGGCCCCGGCGAAATAGTTCTGGATCGTCACCACGACGAAGGCGCCGACGGTCGGCCCGAACAGCGTGCCGACGCCGCCGAGCAGCGTCATCAGCACCACTTCGCCGGAGGTGTGCCAGTCGACGTCGGTGAGCGAGGCGAGCTGGAAGACGATGCTCTTCAGCGATCCGGCGAGACCGGCGACCGCCGCCGACAGCACGAAGGCGATCAGCTTGTAGCGTTCGACGCGATAGCCGAGCGAGACGGCGCGCGGTTCGTTGTCGCGGATCGCCCGCAGCACCTGCCCGAAGGGCGAATGCACGATGCGATGCAGCAGGAACAGGCCGAGGCCGAAGACCGCCAGCACGAACCAGTACATCGGCATCATCTTCGAGAGATCGATCAGCCCGAAGAGATGGCCGCGTGGCACCGCTTGGATGCCGTCCTCGCCGCGGGTGAAGGGAACCTGCACGGCGAGGAAGAAGAAGAACTGCGCCAACGCCAGAGTGATCATGGCGAAGTAGATGCCCTGCCGGCGGATCGCCAGCCAGCCGGTCACCAGCCCCATCCCCGCGGCCACCGCGGTGCCGGCGAGGATGGCGAGTTCCGGCGTCGCGCCCCAGACCTTGAGGGCATGCGCGGTGACGTAGGACGACCAGCCGAAGAACATGGCGTGGCCGAAGGACAGCAGGCCGGCGAAGCCGAGCAGCAGATTGAACGACGAGGCGAAGAGCGCGAAGCACAAGCCCTTCATCAGGAACACCGGGTAGACCGCGAAGGGCGCCGCCGCCGCAAGCATCGCCACCACCAGGGCGAACCATCGCTGGCGTCGGACGCAGACTTCGGGCGACGGAGTGAGAGCGGTCGAAGAGGACGTCATCGGGTTCACGCTCCCTTGCCGAACAGGCCGGCCGGACGGATCAACAGAACGACGATCATGGCGACGAAGACGACGGTGGAGGCGGCTTCCGGATAGACCACCTTGGTCAGGCCCTCGACGAGCCCGAGCAGATAGCCGGTGACGATCGACCCGAGGATCGAGCCCATGCCGCCGATCACCACCACCGCGAAGACGACGATGATCAGGTTCGATCCCATCATCGGATTGACCGAGAACACCGGCGCCGCCATCACCCCGGCGATCGCCGCGAGCGCGACGCCGAAGCCGTAGGTCAGGGTGATCATCCGCGGCACGTCGACGCCGAAGGCGCGCACCAGGATCGGGTTCTCGGTGCCGGCGCGCAGATACATGCCGAGCCGGGTCTTCTCGATGACGAACCAGGTGCCGAGACACAGCACCATCGAGGCGACGACCACCCAACCGCGGTAGATCGGCAGATACATGAAGCCGAGGTTCCAGCCGCCGGCGAGTTCCTTCGGCACCGCATAGGGCATGCCCGAGATGCCGTAGAGCTGGCGAAACACCCCTTCGATGATCAGGGTCAGTCCGAAGGTGAGCAGCATGCCGTAGAGGTGGTCGAGCTTGTAGAGCCGCCTGAGCAGCGTCCGTTCGATCGCCATGCCGAAGAGCGCCACCACCACCGGCGCGGTGACCAGCGACACCCAATAACCGAGGCCGAGGTAGTTGAACCCGAGCCAGGCGACGAAGGCGCCCATCATGTACTGGGCGCCGTGGGTGAAATTGATGATGTTGAGCAGACCGAAGATCAGCGCCAGGCCGAGGCTGAGCATGGCGTAGAAGGCGCCGTTGATCAGCCCGAGCAGCAACTGGCCGAAGAGCACGCCGGTCGGGATGTCGAAGATCGAGGTCATGCCCGCACCTCCCTCCCCGTCGCCCGTCGCCGGCCGCCGCAGGTCGCTCCCCATCCGAAGTGGTCGCCATCACACACCGAGAAGCTCCTTCAGCTTGTCGATCTTTCCGGCGACCTCGCCGCTCGGGATCATGTCGACGATCCGCCCGTGTTCGACCACGTAGTGGCGGTCGGCGACCGCGGCGGCGAAATGGAAGTTCTGCTCCACCAGCAGAATGGTGAAGCCGCGATCCCTGAGGCGGCGGATGATCTCGCCGATGTGCTGGACGATCACCGGCGCGAGACCCTCGGTCGGCTCGTCGAGCAGCAGCAGCTCCGCCCCGGTCCGCAGGATGCGGCCGATCGCCAGCATCTGCTGTTCGCCGCCCGAGAGCTTGGTGCCCTGGCTGTGTTCGCGTTCCTTGAGATGCGGAAAAAGCGCGAAGACCTCGTCGAGCGTGAGCCCGCCCGGCTTCACCACCGGCGGCATCTCCAAATTCTCGCGCACGTCGAGCGATGCGAAGATGCCGCGCTCCTCCGGGCAGTAGCCGATGCCGAGCCGGGCGATGCGGTCGGAGGGACGGTCGATGGTCTCCGTGCCGGCGAAGCGGATCGAACCGCGGCGTTTCTCGACGATGCCCATGATCGATCGCATCGTGGTGGTCTTGCCGACGCCGTTGCGGCCGAGGAGCGTCACCACCTCGCCGCGGCGCACCTCGAAGTTCATGCCGTGGAGAACGTGCGACTCGCCGTACCAGGCGTGGAGATCGCGGACGTCGAGCAGCACCGGCGCCGTTTCAGCCATGACCGACCGCTCCGTGACCCATGTAGGCCTCGACCACTTCCGGATTGCGGCAGATCTCGTCGTAGCTGCCCTCGGCCAGCACACGGCCGAGCTTGAGCACGGTGATCCGATCGGAGAGGTCGGCGACCACCGACAGATTGTGTTCGACCATCAGGATGGTGCGACCGGCGGCGACCTTGCGGATCAGATCGGCGGTCCGTGCCACGTCCTCGCTGCCCATCCCCGCCATCGGCTCGTCGAGCAGCAGCATCTCGGGATCGAGAGCCAGGGTGGTGGCGATCTCCAGGGCGCGCTTGCGGCCGTAGGAGAGTTCGGCCGCCGCCGTGTCGCGATGGTCGGCGATGCCGACCGCCTCGAGCAGCTCGAGCGCCCGGCCGTCGAGGCGGCGCAGCAGCCGATCGGTCCGCCAGAACCGCATGGTGCCACCCTCGCGGCGCTGCAGGGCGACGCGGACGTTCTCGAGCGCGGTGAGGCGGCCGAAGACGGCGGAGATCTGGAAGCTGCGCACCATGCCCATGCCGGCGACGGTGGAGGCTTCGGTGCGGGTGATGTCGCGGCCGTTGAACAGGATCCGCCCCTGCGACGGCTCCAGGAAGCGGGTGATGAGATTGAAGCAGGTGGTCTTGCCCGCCCCGTTCGGACCGATCAGGGCATGGATGGTGTGGCGCCGCACCTTGAGATCGACGTTGGAAACGGCGACGAAGCCGCGGAACTGCTTGGTCAGTCCCCGCGTCTCGATGATGAATTCGCCGCCCATGACGCCTCCCCCGCGACGTGCTCGTTCGGCGCATTAGACGGAGGGCGGGACGGAATGTATGCCCCCGGAAGCGGGGACAGACGACGAACCGCCCGACACGGCGCCGGGCGGTTCGAAAGGCCTATGGTGACGACGGGCGAGCTGCGGATCACCGCGTCTCGTAGAAGCCGAGCTTCTTCTGCATCGGCGCGTCGTCGACGACGAAGAGATGCGCCGGGGTCGTGGCCGAGGCGTTCTCGATGCGCACCTCGGCATGGGTCGGGATCGCGATGGTGTCGAAGCGCTCGAAGCGTAGGCTCGTCCCGTCGATCTCGATCGTCCCGGCGCCGTCGACGACGTGGACCACCGAAGAGGCGGAGTGACGGGCCGGCCGCGTCGTCTCGCCGGGGCGCAGATGGACGGCCGAGAAGCCGAGGATCGGCATGCACTCGGCGCCGGTCTCGGGATTGATGTAGGCGAGGCGCACGATCTCACCGCGCGGCGTCACCGAGGCGAGGTCGGCGAGCGCCGCCTTCACCTCGCGCCAGGGGAAACGGATCAACGGATAGTCGGCACGCGGCCGGTTCACCGCGGCCCAGGGCACGAGACCGGCGCGGCGATACTTCGTCTGCGAGGCGTCGGCCTCGTTGCGGGCGACCTGCGGCGGTCCTTCGGTGCCGTAGGAGGCCTCGAGCGCGAAGACCGTCGGCAGATCGAGGGCGTCCATCCAGATCACCGGCCCGGACCCCGAGTGGCCGTGCTCGTGCCACAGGCCGGAGGGCGTGAGGATCAGATCGCCCGGCTCCATCGGGCACTTCTCGCCCTCGACGATGGTGTAGCCGCCCTCGCCCTCGACGACGAAGCGCACCGCCGAAGGGCTGTGCTTGTGGTTGGGGGCGGTCTCGCCCGGCAGGATCAGTTGCATGCCGATGTAGATCGACGGCGTCGCCTGCATGTTCTCGAGCCCGAGTCCGGGGTTGGAGAGCACCAGGACGCGGCGCTCCGCCTTCTCGATCGGCGTGAGGCGGCCGGCTTCCAGCAGCTGCGGCCGGATGTCGGCGTAGCGCCAGAGCGTCGGCCGGGTGCGGCGCGACGGCATGCCGAAGGGCAGCGCGGCGCGCAGCGACGGCCACAGCGGCACGAGATTGCGCGCCGTCAGCGCGTCACGGTAGTCGCGGGGAAGATCGTCCAGGGTTCCGAGTTCCGACATGGCCTGTCTCCGAGGGCGCGAGAGGCGCCTGCGCTCACCGCGTCGCGCGGCGGCTGGGAAGCGGGCGGGGAAGGAGCTCTCGCGGCGAGCCCCTTCCCCGGTGGTGAGACGATCGCCGGGACGCCGCGACGGAAACGGGCCGCTCGCGGCGTCGCGACGGTCTCATCGCGTCAGGCCGGTGCCGCCGTAGAGCCACTCGAGCCCGTCGAAGTACTGGCTCGGGGTCTTCGCCCCCATCACCTGATTGCGGATCAGCCGCTCGACACCCCGGGCGTGATAGACCTTGCCGAGCATCCGGCTCGACAGGACGACCCGATAGGCGCGCGGGATGCGGGCGGTCTGATAGGCCTGGAAGGCGGCCTCGAAGTCGCCGTCGTGGCGCTCGATCTCGGCGCCGAGCCGCACCGCGTCCTCGAGCGCCATGCAGGCGCCCTGGGCGAAATACTGGTGGGTCGGATGGGCGGCGTCGCCGAGCAGGGTGACGTTGCCGTCGGTCCAGTTCTCGATCGGATCGCGATCGCCGAGCACCCAGCGCCGCCAGGTCTTCGGCACCTCGAGCAGCTTGCGCGCCTTCGGCACGATGTGGCCGAAGCGGGACAGGACCTCTTCGGTGGTGCCCGGCTCGTTGACGCCGACGTCGGCGATGTCGGTGACGAAGGTGGCGACCAGATTGAAGGTCTTCCAGCCCTGCAGCGGGTAGTGGACCATGTGGCACTTCGGCCCGCCCCACAGCGTCACCGCGTTCCAGCGCAGATCCTCCGGCATGTCCTCGATCGGCAGGACGGCGCGGTAGGCGACGTGGCCCGACAGGCGCAGGGCGTCGCCGCCGGTCATCTGTTCGCGGATCTTGGAACGCACACCGTCGGCGCCGACCGCGGCCTCCGCCTGCCAGACGTCGCCGCTCTCGCTGCGGAGCTTCACGCCGCCGGCGACCCTCTCGTAGCCGACGACACGCTGGTTGTTGACCAGGGTGACGTTACCGTGGGCGACGCAGGCGTCGTAGAGCACGCCGTGCAGATCGGCGCGATGGATGACGGCGTAAGGGTTGCGGAAGCGGTCGCGGAACGGCTGGTCCACCGGGATGTGCGAGACCTCCTCGCCGCTCAGGCCGTCCATCAGGACCAGCTTGTCGATGTAGACCGCCTTGGCCCGGCCGGCGTCGCCGATCCCGAGCCAGTCCATGGCGTGGAAGGCGTTCGGGCCGATCTGGATGCCGGCGCCGATCTCGCCGAATACCGGCGCCTGTTCGAGCACGGTGACCTCGCAGCCTTTCGCGGCGAGCGCCAGCGCGGCCGAAAGACCTCCGATGCCGCCACCGGCCACCACGACACTGCGCTTTCTGCTGGTCATCGAACCTTCTCCTCTGATGTGTTTCCTCGACGTCGCTTCGGTCCGGCGGCTCGGACACGCGGGCTTCATCGGCGGCGTGGCGATCGGAGTCGCCATCGACACCGTCGGGTCGGGCGTCGGATCTCGCCGACCTTCGACCGGCGTCCCCGCCCCGCGCCCTCGCTCGAACCGACGGCCGGCTCTCCGTCCGGCGCCGCCCTTTCGAGCGACGACCGGGATCACAGAGCCGCTCCCGAGCCACGAACGGTGACCATCGGCCCCCGCCTCCCGCCCCGGTCCGCACCGCCGCCGCGACCGGGCGATCTCGGCGTCGACAAAATCGTCCGTATACTGATACTTTTTCACCGTCAAGCCGTCATCCGGCAATTTCGCCGCATCTGCAGGCGATGGTCGGCAGATCGCATCTCTCACAAAACTTGCAAGATCGGTGGAGGCCTTGGGGAAAAATAAGCTCAATTCGAAAATATCTCGATGAATCCGCGAATATTTTATCGTATTCGTCGATTTTATGACGTTAAATAACTTTTTATACAGAACGATTGCATACGGAAATTGACGTATTTTTGATGACGAAACTTGAGATTTATTCACGAACAACCGAAATTTCAATCGATTGTATCAAAGAACACGGAAAGATGCATCCGAAGCTCCGGAACGGTCAGAGGACGGATTGACAGTATAAGGATTGTTCCATATCAGGATCGGCGAAGCACGGCGTTGCGGGCCGCCGGCCGACGGCGCTCCGCGGCATCGGCGGCGGCCGTCGAACGCGCCATCACCCCACGCAGGAAGGACCCGGTCCATGCGCATCTGTCGATACGAGAACAACAGGATCGGACTGGTGAGGGGCGACCGGGTCCACGACGTGAGCCACCTGACCGGCCGATTGGGGACCTTCGGCCATCCGCTGCCGCGCCACGACCTCCTCGTCGCCGGCCTCGCCGAGCTCGCTCCCGAACTCGCGCGGTTCGAGCCGACCGACGAGGGAACGCCGATCGGCTCGGTGCGATTCGAGTCCCCGGTCGCCAATCCCGGCAAGATCGTCGCGGCGCCGGTGAACTACCGGAAGCACTTCGACGAGGCCGCCGCCGACCCCGTGACCTTCCCGTCGGTGCACGTGCGCAGCATCGCCGAGTCCGGTCTCTTCCTGAAGGCGACGTCGTCGGTGGTGGGTCCCGCGGCGGGCGTGACCCGTCGCTTCGCCGATCGCCGCACCGATCACGAGGTGGAACTCGCCGTCGTCATCGGCCGGGAGTGCTCGTTCGTCCCCGAAAAGGATGCGCTCTCGGTGGTGGCCGGCTACTGCATCGGCCTCGACATGACGTTGCGCGGCAGCGAGGACCGCAGCTTCCGCAAGTCGCCGGACGGCTACACCGTCCTCGGTCCGTGGCTGGTCACCGCCGACGAGGTCGGCGACCCCTCGGCGCTCGACCTGTCGCTCGCAGTCGGCGGCGAGATCCGTCAGCACGCCAACACCCGCGATCTGATCTTCGGCGTCCCCCGCCTCATCGCTCTGGCGTCGAGCTTCTTCACCCTCCATCCCGGCGACGTGATCCTCACCGGCACGCCCGAAGGCGTCGGCGAGGTCCTCCCCGGAGACGTCGTCACCGCCTCGATCGCCCGGATCGGCGTGCTCGAGACCCGCGTCCGCTGACGGCGTGAAGCCGCGCGGTGCGCTCGCACCGTGCGGGAAACGGAAGACCGGCCGAACGCTGCATCGCCCACCGCGGCGCGGCGTTCGGCGCGGTGACGCGGAACACGTCGACGTCTCGGATCGACGATCGCGTCCGACACCGAGAAGCCGTTGATTTCTCGGTCGCAGACCACGGAACAAGGGAGGAAAGCATGATCCGTACGTTCAGGGTACTGTCGTTCGCCACCGGCCTCGCCGCGCTCGCCACCACCGCAGCGGCACAGGAGACGCCGATCCGCATCGGCTTCATCACCACCCTCTCCGGACCGGCCGGCAGCATCGGTCAGGAGCTCTCCGACGGCTTCAAGCTCGGCCTCGCCAAGACCGGCGAGACCCTCGGCGGTCGCAAGGTCGCGGTCACTTTCGCCGACGATCAGGCCAAGCCCGACATCGGCCGCCAGCACGCCGACAAGATGGTCGAGAGCGACAAGGTCGACATCCTCACCGGGGTGAACTTCTCCAACGTTCTCCTGGCGATCGCCAAGCCGGTGCTCGATGCCGGCGTGCTCTACGTCAGCGCCAACGCCGGCCCGTCGCAGCTCGCCGGCAAGCAGTGCCACCCGAACTTCTTCGCCGCCTCGTTCCAGAACGACACCACCAGCGAGGCGATGGGCATCCACATGCAGGAGAAGCAGATCAAGGACGTCTACATCCTCGCCCCCAACTATCCGGCCGGCAAGGACATGGTCGCCGGCTTCAAGCGCCACTACAAGGGCAACGTCGCCGGCGAGGTCTACACGACCTTCAACCAGCTCGACTACTCCGCCGAGATCGCCCAGATCCGCGCCGCGAAGCCGAGTGCGGTGTTCTTCTTCTATCCCGGCGGCATGGGCATCAACTTCATCAAGCAGTACGACCAGGCCGGTCTGAAGCCGCAGATCCCGCTCTACACCGGCGCCTTCGTCGTCGATCAGTCGGTGCTGCCGGCGATGGGCGATGCGGCGATCGGCGTCCGGACGGCGACGCTGTGGAGCGAGGAGTTCCCCAACGCCGCGAGCCGAGAGTTCGCCGCCGCCTTCGAGACGACCTACGGCCGCATCCCGTCGCCCTATGCCGCCGACGCCTACGACACGGTGCTGCTGCTCGACGCCGCGATCCGCGCCACCGGCGGCCGGGTCGACGACAAGGCGGCGCTACGCAAGGCGCTGGAGAGCGTGAAGTTCGCCTCGATCCGCGGCGACTTCCGCTTCAACACCAATCACTTCCCCGTCCAGAGCTTCTATCTGACGACGGTCGAGAAGGACGCCAAGGGCCGCCTCTACAACAAGCTCGGCGAGCGGATCGTCCAGGATCTGAAGGACTCCTACGCCGCCACCTGCACCATGGCGCCGTGATCGACGCGCACCATCGAAAGGGCGAAAGGGGGCCGTCGTGCTGATCCTGGAGCAGACGCTGAACGGGGTTCAATTGGGTGTGATGCTGTTCCTGATTGCATCGGGCCTGACCCTCGTCTTCGGCATCATGAACTTCATCAATCTCGCGCACGGCTCCCTCTATATGGCCGGAGCCTTCACCGCCGCCTGGGTCCAAGGGGTGAGCGGCAGCTTCCTGCTGGCGATCCCGGCCGCGGTGGTCGTCACCGCGGCCCTCGGCGCGGTGCTGGAGATCGGTCTGTTCCGGCGCTTCTACGCCCGCAACCACCTCGATCAGGTCCTCGTCACCTTCGGCATCGTGCTGGTCGCCAACGAGGTGACGCGCATCGTCTTCGGCCCGGTGCCGTTGCGCATGCCGCTGCCGCCGGCGCTCGCCGGGTCGATCGAGATCGTACCGGGCCTGCCCTATCCGACCTTCCGGCTGGTGGTGCTCATCGTCGGTCTCGCCGTGGCGGCGCTCTTGTGGGCGATCGTCATGAAGACCCGAATCGGCATGTGGGTGCGGGCGGGATCGTCGAACCGGCCGATCGCCTCGGCGATGGGCGTCGACGTCGATCTCGTTTTCGCCGCGCTCTTCGCCGTCGGCGCCGCTCTCGCCGGTCTCGCCGGCCTGATGGCCGGGCCGATCCTCGCCGTGCAGGTCGGCATGGGCGAGCCGATCCTGATCCTCGCCCTGGTGGTCACGGTGATCGGCGGCATCGGCTCGATCAAGGGTGCCTTCGTCGCGGCGCTGATGGTCGGCCTCGTCGACACCTTCGGCCGCGTCCTGCTGCCTCCGGCCCTGGGCTCCATGGCGATCTTCCTGCTCATGGCGCTGATCCTCGCCTTCCGTCCGAAAGGGCTGTTTCCCGTCCATGGCTGAATCCGACCCCCATCGCCCCGCTCTCGTCGAACGACTGGCGCCGCTCGTCGTCGTCGCGCTGCTCGCCGCCGTTCCGCCGGTCGCCCAGATGCTCGGCGACCCCTTCCTGATCAAGGTGGCGACCCGCGTCGTCGTCTTCGCCATCGCCGCGGTGGCGCTCAATCTGATCCTCGGCTTCGCCGGGCTCGTCAGCCTGCTGCAGGCCGGCCTCTTCGGCGTCGGCGGCTACGCCGTGGCGATCGCGGCGCACCACGTCTTCGAGGCCGAGCCGATCGGGTTCTCCGCCCTCGCCTGGGAGGGCTCGACCGATCTGGCGCTGACGCTGCCCCTGGCGGCGGCGGTGGCGGGACTGGTGGCGCTGGTGACGGGCATGGTGTCGCTGCGCACGTCGGGCCCGTACTTCCTGATGATCACCCTGGCCTTCGACCAGATGCTCTACTACGGCGCGGTGGCGCTGCAGAAATACGGCGGCGACGACGGCCTGCAGATCCTCACGCCGCTCAGCTTCGCCGGTTGGGACATGTCCAACCGCTGGCGCTTCTTCTATTTCGCCCTGACGATGCTCGCCGTGGTCCTGCTGGTCGCGACCCGGCTCGTCGCCAGCCGCTTCGGCATCGTGCTGCGCGCTTCGGCCGAAAACGAACGCCGCGTCGCCGTGTCGGGCATCCCGCCCTACGCCCATCGCCTCGCCGCCTTCACCGTCTCCGGCGCCGTCGCCGGGCTGGCCGGTGGGCTGCTCGCCGCCGGCCAGCAATTCGTCTCGCCGGCGGACATGCACTGGGTCCGCTCCGGCGACTTCGTGGTGATGGCGGTGCTCGGCGGATTGTCGACCGTGTGGGGGCCGGTGGTCGGCGCCGCCGCCTTCGTCGTGCTCGAACTGCTGCTGTCCTCCTGGACCCAGCACTGGCAACTCGCCTTCGGGCTGATCATCGTCGCGGTGGTGCTGACGCTGCGCGGCGGTCTGTCCGACCTCGTCCATCTCGCCGGCCGATCGAGGGGCGCCCGATGACCAAGCGACCGCTCCTCTCCGTCCGCGGCCTGGTGAAGAGATTCGGCGGCCTTACGGCCACCAATCATCTCGACTTCGATCTCGAACACGGCGAGATCCACGGCGTCATCGGCCCCAACGGCGCCGGCAAGACGACCTTCGTCTCGCAGCTCCAGGGTCAGTTGACGCCGGACGCCGGTTCGATCGTCCTCGACGGTCGCGACGTCACCCGCGAGCCGGCGCCGGTCCGCGCCCGGCTCGGCATCGCCCGGTCGTTCCAGATCACCTCGCTGGTGCCGAGCTTCACCGTCCTCGCCAACGTCATGCTGGCGGTGCAGGGCGGCCAGGGACATTCCTTCCGGTTCTGGAAGCGCGCCTGGACAGACGCGACCCTCGCCGGCCCGGCGCACGTCGCCCTCGCCACCGTCGGTCTCGCTCACCGCGCGAACACGCTCGCCGCCGATCTCGCCCACGGCGAGTGCCGCCAACTCGAACTGGCGATGGCGCTCGCGATGAAGCCGCGGCTGTTGTTGCTCGACGAGCCGATGGCCGGTGTCGGACGCCAGGACGGGGTGGCGATGACCGACATGATCGCCCGCCTCAAGGGCGTCACCACCATCGTCCTCATCGAGCACGACATGGACGCGGTCTTCCGTCTCGCCGACCGCATCTCGGTGCTGGTCGCCGGCCGTGTGATCCGGACCGGCACGCCGGCGGAGGTGCGCGCCGACCCGGAGGTCCGCGCCGCCTATCTCGGCCATTCGCACTGAGGAGACGGCGATGCTCTTGGAAGTCCGCGATCTCGAAGCCGGCTATGGCGCCTCGAAGGCCCTCTTCGGCATTTCCTTCGACGTCGACGAGGGCGAGGTCGTCACCCTCATCGGCCGCAACGGCATGGGCAAGTCGACGACGGTGAAGTCGGTCTGCGGCCTGCTGAAACCGTTCGACGGCGAGATCCGCTTCCGTGGCCGGCGGATCGACGGGCGTGCGGCCCATCACGTCTGCCGGCTGGGTATCGCCCTGGTGCCAGAAGGCAGACAGATCTTCCCCAACCTCTCGGTGCGCGAAAATCTGGTGATGGCCGGGCGCGTTCGGCCCGAGGGGCGGGAACCGTGGACCCTGGAACGTGTCCTCGACTTCTTCCCCCGCCTCGCCGAGCGCCTCGGCAACGGCGGCGCCCAGCTCTCGGGCGGCGAGCAACAGATGCTGGCGATCGGCCGGGCGTTGATGACCAATCCCGATCTCCTCATCCTCGACGAGGCGACGGAAGGGTTGGCGCCACTGGTGCGCGACCACATCTGGACGTCACTCGACGCGCTCAAGGCGACCGGCCTCGCCATGATCGTCATCGACAAGGAACTCGACGCTCTCATCGGCTTCGCCGACCGCCACTTCGTCGTCGAGAAGGGCGAGATCGCCTGGCGCGGCAGTTCGGCCGAACTCGTCGCCGATCCGTCGATCCAAGAAGCCTATCTCGGCGTCTGAACGCGGGTTGCCGAAACCGGACCCCGCTGCCGCCCGGCCCTGCCGAACCGCACTCCGAACCGAGGCCTCGCGACCGTGAAGAAGACAGACGAGTCCGCACTTTTTGCCCTTCCCCCTGCTCCGACCGTCGTGGTGGAGGGCAGCGATCGCCGGTATCCGGTCCATCGCATCTTCTGCGTCGGCCGCAACTACGCCGACCACGCCGCCGAAATGGGGGTCGAGGTCGATCGCGAGGCGCCGTTCTACTTCCTCAAACAGGCGGGCGCGATCGTGCCGTCCGGAGCGACGATTCCCTATCCGCCCGGGACCCGCGACTTCCACCACGAGATGGAGTTCGTCGTCGCCCTCGGCGCGCCGGCCCACAGGGTGACGATGGCGGGGGCGATGGACGTCGTCTTCGGCTATGCCTGCGGTCTCGACATGACCCGCCGGGATCTACAGCTCGAAGCTCGCGCCAAGGGACGGCCGTGGGATCTCGGAAAAGACTTCGAACGATCGGCGGTGATCGCTCCGATCCTACGCAAGGAGGCCTTCGGTCCGATCGGCCCGCAGCGGATCGACCTCCGTGTCGACGGGGTGCCGCGGCAGGGTGCGAAACTGTCGGACCTCGTGTGGAACGTCGCCGAACTCGTGTCGCACCTGTCGCGCTACTACCATCTCGGGCCGGGCGACTTGATCTACACCGGCACTCCGGCAGGGGTCGGCCCGGTCGGGCCGGGCGACCACATCACCGGATCCATCGACGGACTGCCGCCGATCGCCCTGACGATCGGCGATCCGGAGTCCCTCTGACCTCGCGTTTCCCGTCGCGGCGGCGGCCCTCGGCCGCTTCCGCTTTTTTTCGGCCTTGCGAGCCGGATCGGCGGCGAAGATCGACGACCCGCGGCGACGGGTCGTCTCGGCGAAGTCGTCATGGCCGGTTCGCCGGTCTCGCTCGTCGACGGACCATCGCGAAAGAGCCTTCGACGAACCGCCATCCACCGTTTCTTCCCGACCAATGCCGCCACGATTGGCACTGCACGCCGCGATCGTTTCGGGCGCCGGATCATCCGCTGGACCCGCACGCTCCAACGGCCAGATACATCGAATGTTCTCAATGTGATAGGCTATTTGCGAGAGGTATGGAGACCGTGATATAGCCATCGACGATCAATTCGCCCCGATCGAGTATTCCTCGCGGCGCTTCGGCGCCCCTCCCGAACGAGTGACGTGCCATGCAGAGCCGACGGATGGCGGTGAAGAGCGACTCGTTGCTCAAGCTGAAGGGCGTCTACGAGACGCCGGGGCACCTCATCCGGCGGGCTCAACAGATCGGCGTGGCGATCTTCATGGACGAATTGGCCGAACACGGCATCACACCGGTGCAGTTCGCCTCCCTGATCGCCATCCGCGACAATCCCGGGATCGATCAGAAGAGCCTGGGGCGGTTGATCGCCATCGATCGGTCGACGGTGGCCAACGTCCTCTCGGGTCTCGAGAAGAAGAAGCTCATCTGTCGGATCGTTCCGGCGCACAATCAACGGATCAAACAGCTCTTCACTCTGGCGGCCGGCAATGAACTCCTCGCCAACGCCCAAGAAGCGGTGCTCCGCGTCCAGGATCGCATTCTGGCTCCGCTGACGGGAGACGAGGCGGAGATTTTCCTGCGCCTGCTCAACAAGATCGTCGTCGGCAACAACAACGTGAGCCGGGCGCCGCTGAGTTCGGAATGAGGCGGGAGCATGGGATCGGGTGTCCCGGTCCGCGGCCGCACGGAGCGACGCCGCTACGAGAACCGGGTGGCGCAGGTGGTCGCGTGGAAGCGTGTCGCCACCGGTTCTTCCACCGATCGGGAAACCCCTTTCGGTCGCCGCCGAAGCGATGACCCATCGCTCGTCGATGCGGCCGACCGATCCCCGGGCATCCCTTGGCGACGCGACCGGCGGCGACCTCACGAAAACGCCGGGGGGCATCGGCCTCCCCGGCGTTCGACCTGGATCCTCTCGGTTCGTGTCACGGCTCTTCGGCGGTGATCGGCGAGGCGAGATTGTCGATCCGCTCGTGGAAGTCGGCGGACGGGGGCGTGGTTCGCGACGCGCGCCACGCCGCATAGAGCTGCAGCCCCACCAGCGCGACACTCATGGCGAGGAAGACCGCGCTGATCGGTCGCTCGACGAAGACGGTGAGATCGCCGCGCGACAGGATCATCGCCCGCCGGAAATCCTCCTCGAACCGCGGGCCGAGGACGAAGCCGAGCAGGATCGGCGCCGGGTGGAAGTCGAGGCGCAGGAGGGCATAGCCGAACAGGCCGATCACCAGCGTCGCCGCCACTTGGAACAGACTGCCGTTGGTGGAATAGACGCCGATGCAGATGAAGAACAGCGCCGAGGGATAGAGGATGCCGTAGGGAATGCGGAGCATCCTGATCCACAGGCCGATGAGCGGGACGTTCAACACCATCAGCATGATGTTGCCGATCCAGAAACTGGCGATGAGGCCCCAGAACAAATCGGGATGCTCGCTCATCAGCAACGGGCCGGGGGTGATCCCCTGGATGATCAGTGCGCCGAGCAGCAGCGCCATCACCGCGTCGCCGGGAATGCCGAGGCTCATGGTCGGAATGAAGTCACCCTGCACCGCGGAATGGGTGGAGGCTTCGGGGCAGGCGACGCCTTCGATGGCGCCGTGGCCGAACCGTTCCGGCGTCTTGGAGATCCGCTTCTCGGTCGCGTAGGAGACGAAGGAGGCGATGGTCGGGCCGGTGCCGGGGATGAGCGAGCACAGGCTGCCGATCAACGTGCCGCGCAGGATCGGCCAACCGGCGGCCCGCAGCTCCTCGCGGCTGGGACGCATGTCTCTCAGCCGAACGCCGGCACCGGAGATGTCGACCGGTTTGACCGCGTTGACGCTCTTGATGAACTCGGCGATGCCGAAGAGCCCGAGCGCCAGCGCGATGATCTCGATGCCGTCGTAGAGTTCGTGGATGCCGAAGGTGAAGCGCGCCGCGCCGGTGTTCACGTCGGTGCCGACCATGCCGAGGATGAGGCCGAGCAGCGTCATTGCGATGCCCTTCAGCGGCGAACCACGCGCCAACGTCGAGCCGACCAGCAGGCCGAGCAACATCAGCGCGCAGATTTCCGCCGGCCCGAACTCGAGCGCCACTTTGACCAGGACGGGCGCGAAGAACACCATCATGGTGATGCCGAAGGAGGCGCCGACGAACGAAGCCAGCATGGTGATGCCGAGAGCGCTGCCGCCTCGCCCCATCTTGGTCAGCGGATAGCCGTCGAGGCAGGTCACCGCATGCGGCGGGTGACAGGGCAGGTTGAGCAGGATCGAACAGATCGCCCCGCCGTACTGCGCCCCGTAGTAGATGCCGGCGAGCATCAACAGCGCCGAGACGTGGTTCATGCCGAAGGTCAGCGGCATCAGGATCGAGATCGCCGACATCACCCCCATGCCGGGAAGGACGCCGACGAGGTTGCCGACGAAGACGCCGACGAAACACCAGAGCAGATTGTGCGGCTGCAGAGCCACGCCGAACCCGTACCACAGGTCGGTCAGAGCGGTCGTGATCATGGGATCTCACCAGCGGAACAGGGGGAACGACACCTTCAGACCGAAGGAGAAGAGGCCGACACCGAGGACGGTGACCACGGCGGCGAGGGTCAGTGCGCGACGCCAGCCGTGCGAGCGATCGCCCAACGCGGCGATCAGCACGCAGGCGAAGGTCGCCGGCACCAGACCGGCCCAGGCGCCGAGGGCGATGAAGGCGAGGACACCGGCGACGATCGCGGCGCCACCGCGCAGGTCGAGCGGGCCGGCGACCGTGTGTCCGGGTCGGTCGGAGGTATGGACGTCGATCCGATCGCTCGCCCATGCCCTGAGGGCGATGACCACCCCGATCCCGGCGAGGACCCCACCGAGGACGACGGGCAGGTAGCCCGGCCCCATGCGGGTCAGCGAGCCGATCTGATAGGTTCGAGCCTCGAATACGACGGCGAGACCGATGACGGTCATCGTCGCTCCGGCCAGGACGTCACGCAGACGCCCGGTGGTTTCGGTCATGTGATCCTCCTCGGATCTCGGTCGAGTGTCGATCGAAAGGGAGGCCGCGTCGGTTCGCGCGACTTCGCTCCCTCCTGCCGGGAAGGGGCCGGAGATCACCTCGCAGGACGACACCTGTCGGCGGTACCGCGGGGGCCGTGGACTGCGGGATGCTCCGGCACCTCTCGCCGCGATCAGCCGGGTGCGCCGAGGCTGATGTTCTTTTCCTTGATGACGCGCGCGAAGCCGTCGTACTCGCGGGCCACCAGGGCTTCGAGGGCGGCGGGGCCGAGAGGTTCGGGTTCGAAGCCCGCCGCGCGCATCGCCTTCACGGTGTCCTCGTCCTTCAACGCGTCCTGGAGCGCCGCCTGCAGGCGGGTGAGCGCCGGCGCCGGCGTGCCGGCCGGCGCGAGGAGCGCGAACCACGACCGCGCTTCGACGTTCACACCGGTCTCCGCCAACGTGGGCAGGTCGGGCAGGGCCGGCAGACGTTTGGCGCCGGTCACGGCGAGGGGGCGCAGACGCTCGCCTTGGATCATCGGCAGCGCGCCGTTGGGCGTCTCGATGACGACGTCGACCTCGCCGGCCATGAGTGCGGTCAAGGTCGGAGCCGAGCCCTTGAACGGCACATGGGCGCCGGTGAGGCCGGTGGCGCCGAAGATCCGCTCGAGCGAAAGGTGCTGCACCGTGCCGACCCCGGGGGTCGCGTAGTTGAGTTTGCCCGGGTTGGCCTTGCCCCAGGCGATCAGCTCGGCGAGCGTCTTGTAGGGCGCATCCTTGTTCACCAGCAGGATGAACGGGGCTTCGGTGATCATGCCGATCGGGGTGAACGACTTGAACGTGTCGTAGCGCAGATTGCGATAGAGATGCGGGGCGATGACGAGCGCGCTCGACGTCGCCAGAAGCAGGGTGTAGCCGTCCGGCGTCGACCCGGCGACGCGACCGGCACCGAGGGTCGAGCCGGCGCCGCCGACGTTCTCGACCACCACGGTCTGACCGACGACGCGCTCGAGACCACGGGCGACGATGCGACCGGCGGAATCGGTCGGGCCGCCCGGCGCGAACGGAACCACGACCGTGACGGAGCGGCTGGGAAAGGTCTCGGCCGCAGACGCGCCTCCCCCGGCGACCGCCAGAACGGCGGTCAGCACACAAGCCAGAATTCTCTTCATGACGTCCTCCCGGATGGCCCGGACGAAGTGGTCACGGGCGTGCCCTCGAAGTTTCTTTTGGTTCGTTCGGATACGGCCGGATCCCCACCTCTTCGGATGGGCTTCGCATTCGACGTTCGACGAATGCCGGCCGGATCAAAGTGACAGCCGGATTTCGATCACACAATTTCATGTTCGCGATCGCAATCATCTCATTCCGGCATATCTCCGGCCGATCGCTATTTTTAAGTCTTCCTGATATCGTGCCGCAGCCGTGATCGGTTCCCTCGCGCACACCGGATTCGACCTCGATGCCGCCTCGCACGATCTACCTTTTGTCTCGTCTTCACTACATGCTTCGACAGAAGATCGATCGTCTTCTGGCGGACACCGGCGTCACCGCCGTTCACTATACGATCTTGAGCATGCTCCAATCGCGAGACACACTTTCTTCTGCGGAAATCGCTCGACGTTATTACGTGACTCCGCAATCGATGAACGAGATCATCTCGTCTCTGGAGCGCCAAGGACTGGTGTCGCGCATGCCCAGCCCGGAGAATCGGCGGATCCTTCTGGTGCGGCTGACCGAGCGGGGCAGCGAGCTCCTCGCCCGTTGCGACGCCATCGCCGATGAGGTCGAAGGCGAGTTGACGTCGGTGCTCCCGCCGGATCGGCGGGCGGCGTTTCGCGACATGCTGCAGGAGATCTGGCGTCACGCCGTGAAGGAGAAGCATGCCTGACGCCGGGGCGTCCGGTTCACGACCGACCGACCGTTCGCGCCGCGGTTCTCGCCTCACCCGTCGACGCGCGGGCGGCGACCGGCGGTGAGCAGGGTGCCGCGCCAGAAGCGGCGCTCCACCAGGACCGCAATCTGATCGAGGATCAGCGCTTTCACTTCCTCCATGGCGCGAGACGAGCGCGACGACTTGCGCCGCACCATCGAGAGCCGCCAACTGGCTCGCGGTTCCAGCGGTATCGCCCTCACCCGGCCGGCTTCGATGTCGCCGACGATCTCGGCGTGGCTGAAGATGGTACAGCCCAGACCGGCGGCGACCATGGCGCGGGTCGTTCGTATGCCGTCGACCTCGTGGACGATGTTGGGCTGAAAGCCGTTGTCGGCGGCATAGCGCTCGACCACCGGACGCAGGCTGTGCGGACGCGCCGGCAGGATCAGCGGCAAGCCGGCCAGATTGCGGGCGGGAAAGACCAGATCGTTCTCCACCGGCAGGGCGATGGGTGTGATCACGCACAGCGGTTCGTCGACGAGCGGCACGATCTCCAATTCGGGCGCCATCTCGGGGCTGTAGAAGACGGCGATGTCGACTTCGCCCGCCAACACCCAGCCGTGGATGATGCCGCTGAAGCCCTCGCGGATATGCAGCGAGATGCGCGGAAACTTCTCCCGGCAGGCCATCACCAGAAGCGGGCTCAGCACCTCGCTGGTGGCCGGCGGCAGTGCCACTCGGACGTGGCCGGTCGGTTCCTTGGCCAGGCTCTGAACGTCGGCCTCGACGGCCGAGAGTTCGCGCATCAGCGCCTCGGATCGTTCCAGGAGGACATGACCGGCATCGGTCAGACGGACGCCGCGGCCGTGTCGGGCGAGGAGCTTGGCGCCGAGTTGATGCTCCAGACGATCGACGCGGCGGCTCAGCGCCGATTGGGCGATGCGCAACTGGGTCGCCGCACGCGAGAAACTCTCCTGGCGCGCCACCGCGACGAAGGCTTCGAGATCGCGAAAATCCATCGACCCATCTCCAAATTAGATGAATGGTATGCTCGCAATATAATTGTGTCAATTCTTCAGTTCGGACACTCTCGCCGGCGACAAGCTCAGTGCGCTCTGCGAAGGGGGGTTCGCATGAAATTGATCCGCTTCGACGGCGGTCGTATCGGTGTCACCGATGGAAATAAAGTAGCCGACGTCACGAGATACTGCGGAACTTCCGAAGAATGGCCGCCGGTTGCGATGAACCGCCTGATCCGTGACTTCGAAGTCCTACGTGAAGAGCTGAAAAAAGCTCTCGAAGAGCAAGGTAACATCGACTTCTCGCAAGTCCGGCTGGAAACGCCGGTGCCTTGGCCGAACAAGCTGTTGGCGTTTCCGGTCAACTATCACGATCACGCCACCGAGATGGCCTCGACGGGTCTGGCCAACATCCAGGGCTTCTTCCTGAAGGCCAATTCGTCGCTTTCGGGCGCCGGGGAGCCGATCGAGTTGCCCGACCTGCCCGGCCGACCGGTCCACCACGAGTGCGAACTCGGCGTGGTGATCGGCAAGGCGGGCCGTCAGATCCCGGTGGAGCACGCTCTCGAACACGTCTTCGGTTACGCCTGCCTGATCGACGTCACGGTGCGGGGGCGGGAGGAGCGCGTCATGCGCAAATCCTACGACACGTTCACGCCGGTCGGCCCGTGGATCGTGACCGCCGACGAGATCGGTGACCCGGGGGCGCTCGACATGAAGCTGTGGGTCGGCGACGAGCTGCGCCAGCATGCCAACACGCGCGATCTGATCGTGTCCCTTCCCGAGATGATCGCCGTGGCCTCGTCCGCCGCGACGCTCCACCCGGGCGACATCATCGCCACTGGTACGCCCGCCGGCGTCGGCCCGATCGAGGACGGCGACAGCGTCCGCATCGCGATCGAGCGCGTCGGCGAGATGACGGTGCGCGTCGTGCGCGGCGCCCTCGGGCGCAACGTCGTCTTCGAAAAACCCTACGAATTCAAGCGGGCCGGCACCCAGGGAGGACAATCATGAGCGACTCGATCCGAGCCGGAATCGATGCCGCACGCGGTCTCGACGATCTCTACCCGGTCTTCGCCGAAGGCCGCCTCACCGCCGGGTGGCACAAGAAGCGGCCGTCGCTGTGGCGCGAACCGCGCACCGAATTCAGGCCGCGGCGGTGGCGTTACGCCGAAGCCGCGGCCGCCATGGACAAGGCCGGCGAATGGATGAGCACCGAGGACGCCGAACGGCGCAACCTCTTGATGTTCAACCCGGTCGGCGACAACGACTACGACACGGTGCGCACCATCGTCTCCGCCTACCAGATGATCCAGCCGGGCGAATACGCCCGCACGCATCGCCACACCGCCAATGCCATGCGCCTCATCCTCGACGGCGAGCCCGGCGTCTACACGGTGGTGAACGGTCTCAAGATTCCGATGCGGCCCGGCGACTTCCTGCTGACGCCGAACTGGTACTGGCACAGCCACTACAACGAGGGGGCGGCCAAGGCCTATTGGATCGATTTCCTCGACGTTCCCCTGGTGCATCGCCTCGAGCCGATGTTCGCCGAGGATCTTCCGGCGGTTCATCAGACCGTCGAGGCCGAGCCGGATCCCGACACCTGCCCCTTCGTCTTCACCCGCGCCCGGGTGATCGCCGAGCTGGGCTGGCAACCGAAACGGAGCGGTGGGGGCAAGCGACTGCTCCTGCCGACGCAGGCGTACATCCCGACCGTCGCGGTCAGCTATCTCCAACTCCCCGCCGGAACGAGCGAGGCGGCCGGTCGCACCACCGCCAGCCGCATCTTCGCCGTGACCTCCGGCGAAGGCCGGGCGACGCTCGGCGGCGAGAGCTTCGACTGGGGTCGCGGCGACGTCTTCTGCCTGCCGTCCTGGCACGCCTTCGAGATCGAGGCCTCGTCGGATGCGCTCATCCTCGAGGTCTCGGACGAGCCGACGCTGCGCAAGCTCGGCTTCTTCCGCGAAGAGCCGTCGGCCAGCTGACCGACGCCCGCGATCGGCGCGACGCGTCGGTCGCGGAAGGCCGTGTACCGAAGAACGAACGAACCACCAGACGAACCCCGTTCGCGGGGTCGAGGGAACAGTCATGGGCAAACCACACGTGATCATCGCCGGTGGCGGCATCGGCGGAATGGCGGCGGCGTTGTCGCTGCTGCGCAAGGGCATCGACGTCGACATCTACGAACAGGCGCAGGAATTCCGCGAGGTCGGCGCCGGCATCCAGATCAGCCCGAACGGCAATCGGTGCCTCGATCATCTCGGGGTCTTCGAGCAACTGAAGGTTCTGTCCTGCGACGCGGACGGCAAAGAGATCCGGCTGTGGAACAGCGGACGGACGTGGAAGCTGTTCGATCTCGGACAGGAAGCGGTGGCGCGCTACGGCTATCCCTATCTCACCGTCTACCGGCCGGACCTGCTCCAGGTGCTGACCGACGCGGTGCGGGCTCTGAAGCCGGACGCGTTGCATCTCGGCGCCAAAGCGAGCGACTGCACGCAGAACGGCGGCGAGGTGGTGCTCCATCTGGACGGCGGCGCGAAGGTCACGGGCGACGTCCTGATCGGTGCGGACGGCGTCCATTCGCGGATCCGCAACGTGCTCCACGGCGAGAGCAAGGCGCGCTTCTCCGGCATGATGGCGTGGCGCGGCGTGATCCCGATGGAACGCCTGCCGTCCCACATGACACGACGCGTGGCGACCAACTGGGTCGGCCCGGGCGCCCATGTCGTCTGCTACCCGTTGCGCGGCGGCAAGCTGATGAACTTCGTCGCCACGGTCAACCGTGACGACTGGCAGATCGAATCCTGGAGCACCGAAGGGTCCGTCGACGAGTGCCGCAAGGATTTCGTCGGTTGGCACGAGGACATCCAGACGATGATCTCCGCGGCGCCGTCGCTCTTCAAATGGGCGTTGATGGGGTGGCCGCCGATGGACCGGTGGACGATCGGTCGGACGACGCTGCTCGGCGACGCCTGCCATTCGACGCTGCCCTTCCTGGCGCAGGGCGCCGTGATGGCGCTCGAGGATTCGGTCGTGCTCGGGCGGGCCTTCGAGGCGTCCGGCGACGACGTTGCGCAGGCCCTCGCCCGCTACGAGAAGGCGCGCATCGACGTCACCCGCCGCAAGGTGCTCGGCGCTTCCGCCAACACCGAGCGCTTCCACAATCCGGCTCTCGCCACCGAAGAGGGCGCGAAGGCCTACATCGACGAGCAGTGGAGCCGCGAAGCGATCCTGCAGCGTTACGAGTGGATCTTCACCGACGACGTCACCCGGAACCCGATCTGACCGGTCGGCGACCCGCCGCCCGCCGAAGCGCATGCGCCGCGGCGGGCGGGGCCGGCGGTCCCTCTCCCGAGTTCGCCGACCCGACAGGGGCACCTCGACCATCGCCGACGCGGACCGTCCGGCGATGGTCGTCTTTTCGTGCCGATGCGCCGTCCGACCATCACCACCGCGAACACCGGACCGCGGTCGTCGCCGGGCCCGCACCGGACACGCGGCAAATCCTCCCGCCACTCGGTCGTTTCGGCGCGGGCCGGCACGGGGCGTGGAACGCCTCGATTTCCGATCGGAGGCGTCGTCCCCGTGAGCCGTCCGGATGCAACTCGAGTCGCCCCCCTCGACGATCGCGATGTCGACGGCGCTTCTCCACCCGCCTATCGATCGGAGGCGGCGCTGGCCCGCGAGCTGGCGATCGATCCTCGGCGCCTACGGGTCCTGCGGGAGATCGGCCTCACCTCTCCGGTGAATCTCGCCGGTCGCCACGTCTACGATCGCACCGAGGCACGCCGCTGCGCGGTGCTGCTGCGGTTCCAGCGGCGAGGTGTCGGTCTCGATGAATGCGGCCGCCTCTTCGGTGATGAACGAGACGGCTGAAGGCGGATCTCCCCCCGCTGCCGCGAGCGGCCCGCCGAGGTTTCGGCGGGCGAACGTCGATCGACCTCGAGGATGCCACCGCAACGGGCGTCGCGCCGCGCGCCGCTTCTTTCCGACCCGCCGGAAGTGGTTCGCGGATCGCACCGCCGAAGACGGGATAAAAGAGGGGATCGGGCGGTGTCGACGACGATCACGTCCGCGCGCGGTCACGTCCGAGTGCGGCGAGGACGAGGAGGGTGGCGATCGACAGGGTCAGCATCGCGGCCGTGTACCAGAGACTGGCCGAGAAGTTGGAGGTGAGATCGCGTAGACGACCGATGACGATCGGCGCCGTGGCCGAACCGACGATGCCGGCGGCGTTGATGAGGGCGGTCCCGGCGGGACGACCCTTCGGCGACAGATGGAGCGGCGGCACGGTCCAGAACACGGTCATCGCCGTCAGCGATCCCATCGAGGCGAGACAGAGACCGACGACCCGCACCTGGATGATGCTCGACAGCGCGACCAGTCCCCAGCCGGCGACGGCGATCGCCATCGGCACGACGATGTACCAGGTCCGCTCGGTGCGTCGATCGGACAGGGCGCTCCACAGCGGCATCATGATGCCGGCGCAGACCGCGGGAACGGCCGTCATCAGCCCGACCACCAGATAGTCGCTGGTGAACCCCTTCAGCGCCTCGTTCATGATCTGCGGCGTCCAGCTCGAATTGGTGGTCAAGGACACCACCAGTCCGAAATAGGCGAGGCACAACAACAGGACCGAAGGGCTGCGGAGTTCCGCCCAGACGCCGGTACGGCGGTGTCCGTCGGGGGATGCGTGCAACCCCTGTTCGGCTTCGATCCGCTGCTGCAGCGCCGATTTTTCCTCATCGCTCAGCCAGCGAGCCGTCTTCGGTCCGTTCGGCAGGAGGTACAGGGTGACGAAACCGAGAGCGACCGACGGGAGGCCCTCCAGCAGGAACAACCACTGCCAGCCCTCCAAGCCGCCCAGGCCGTCCATCTTCAGGAACAGGCCGGAGACCGGACTGCCGAGGGCGATGGTCACCGGTTGGGCCAGGAAGAAGAGCGCGATGGCGCGACCGCGGTGCGACGGCGGGAACCAATAGGTCAGATAGAGCAGGACGCCTGGCAGGAAGCCGGCTTCGGCGACGCCGACCAGGAAACGGAGCCCGTAGAGACTCCAGGCGCCGACCGCGAACATGGTCGCCGCCGAAGCGAGGCCCCAGGTGATCATGATCCGCGAGATCCAGAGGCGTGCTCCGAACCTCACGAGAAGCAGATTGCTCGGCACCTCGCAGAGTATGTAGCCGATGTAGAAGATCGCGATCGACAGCCCGAACTCGGCCGCCGAGATCTTCAGGTCCTTGTTCATCTCGAGCGCGGCGAAACCGATGTTGATCCGGTCGAGGAACGAGGCGACGTAGAGGACGAAGAGCAGCGGTATGAGTCTGCGATAGGCCTTGGCGATGGCGCGTTCGTCGGCCGTGGTCGTGATCGTCATGCGACACGCTCCTCCCTTCGGCGGACCGGTTCGGCCTCTCGCCCCGAGAAAACGGGACGGCACCCGGACGCGACCGCTTCTTCATTCGCCCTCACGGGGCGTTTCGGACGGACCCACGCCGCGGCGCTCTCGCCGCCGCCACGTGGCCGTCCCGGTCAGGTACGACGGCTCGCCGGCTTGAGCCCCATGAGCCCGGCGATGAGATTTCGCAGCGTCTCCGACGTTCCCGCGGCGATCGTGGCGCTGCGGGCGTCGCGGTAGTGGCGTTCCATGGCGTATTCGGCATTGAGGCCGAAGGCGCCCATGATCTGCACGCCCTGGTTCGCGACGCGCGCGTAGGTTTCGGAGGCGAAGAGTTTGGCTTCACTGATCTCGCGCAGGGCGTCGCGATCCTTCGCCACCAGCCAGGCCGCCTTCATCGTGAGGAGGCGGGCGGCGTCGACGGCAGTCTGCATCTCGGCGACGGTGTGGCCGATCGCCTGGAACGAGCCGATCGGCTGGCCGAACTGGCGACGCTCCTGGGCATAGGTGCGAGCGAGATCGACCACCGCGCGGGCGCCGCCGCAGCTGCTCGCCGCGGAGACCGCCCGCTCCAGTTGGAGGCCGGACATCAGGCAGTCCCAGCCACCGCCTTCGCCACCGACGAGGCGGTCGTCGGGAACGAAGACGTCGGCGAAGAAGACCTCGTAGGTGCCGGTCGAGCGGCGCCCGAGCATGTCGAGCTTCCGCAGTTCCACGCCGGGCGCGTCGTTGTCGATCAGCAGCATCGACAGACCCTGCCGGTAGGGAACGGTGCGGTCGGTCTTCAGATAGACGGAGAGCACACAGTCCGGCAGGCCGGCGCCGGTGTTCCAGAGCTTCTGGCCGTTGACGATCCATCCGCCCTCGGTGCGCACCGCATGGGTCTTCATCGCTCCGGCGTCCGACCCGGCGTCGGGTTCGGAGATCGAAATGGCGAACTTGACCCGACCGTCCATCAGGCGCGGCAGCCAATGGTGCTTCTGGGCCTCGGTTCCCTTGCGCAGGATGTTGAGCCCGCAGAAGATCGAACTCGAATAGGACATGCACAGATCGGCACTGTGGCGCGACAGTTCCTCGACCAGCAACGCGACGTCGACGGCGTCGCCACCGAGCCCGCCGTATTCGACCGGAAACGGCATCTGATAGAGGCCGGCCTCGGCCCAGGCACGATGCAGCTCCTCGGGAAAGACGCGTTCGCGATCCCATCGTCGCAGCCGTTCCGGCGGCGCCTCGCGCTCCATCAGCCGGGCGACCGAGTCGCACAGGAGTTCCTGTTCCTCGCTGAGGTCGAAATCCATCACCCGCTCCCTCCAGAGCGGATTCCGACCCGATCGCATCGGCTCGAAATCCGCTTCCGTTCCATGGTCGAGCAAGTTCTTCTCGATCAGGTTGGTTCAACCTGATCGGAACATGCTCTAGCGCACCCGCATCAGCGCATCGAGCGCCAGCACACCTTCGCCCTCGGCGTAGACGACCAGAGGGTTGACGTCGATTTCCGCCACTTCCGGATGGGCACGGACGAAGGCGCCGACGGCGCGAACCGCGGAGACGACGGCCGCGACGTCGCGCGGCGGCGCTCCGCGGAAGGCGCCGAGCAGGGCCGCACCGGCGAGCCGGCCGAGTTCGTCACGGATGCGATCGTCCGACGCGTCGGCGGGCAGGATGCGGCTGTCGTGCAGAGCCTCGGCGAGGACGCCGCCCATGCCGACCATCAGCACCGGACCCCATTCCGGATCGGTCTTGGCGCCGAGGATCAGTTCGACGCCTCGAGCGGCCATCGGTTCGACGAGCACACCGTCCAGTACGACGCCGGGAGCGGCAGCGGAGACCGCGTCGTGCAGCAGCCGCCATCCGGCCTCCAGCCCGACGCGATCGGCGAGACCGAGGACGACGCCGCCGACGTCGCTCTTGTGGGAGAGCTCCGGCGATTGCGCCTTGAGGACGACCGGCCAACCGAGCTGCTCGGCGGCGGCGATCGCCTCGTCGAGCGAGGCGACGAGACGGCCCGCGGCGACCGGCAGCCCCGCCGCGCCGAGGTGACGTTTGGCGAGGTATTCCGGTACCACACCGGGCGCCAGCGGTTCCGCCGGGGTGGTCGGGAGCGGCGTACCGGCCGACGCGATCGTCGCAGCGTGGCGCGACAATCGGGCGACCGCCCGCAACGCCCGTTCCGGCGAACGGAAATAGGGGACGCCCGCGGCGCGGATCTCGTCGACGAAGCTCTGAGGGATCGGCGCGTCCTCGCCGAGCATGGCGAAGACCATGGTGCGCCGGTCGGCGTAGCGGCGGACGGCGTCGATCACCGGCGGCATCTTGATCCGCGCCATGTCGGCCGACGACAGGATGATGCAGAGCACGATGCTGCCGAGCCGCGTGTCTTCGAGCAGCGGCTCGATGGTCTTGGCGTAGAGGCCCGGATCGACCAACGGCTGCGCCGTGAGGTCGAGCGGGTTGGTCGCCAGGACGAGACCGGGCGCGGCGGCGGCGATCGCCTCGGCCACCGCCCCGGTCGGCTGGGGCAGCGGCAGGTCGAGGTCGCGGCAGTAGTCGAGCATCATCGCCTTGAAGGCGCCGGACTCGCCGAAGATCGCGGTGCCGCCGTGCGGCAGGACCCGGCAGCGCACCACCATCTCGGTGACGTCGACCAGTTCCTCGAGCGTGTCGACGACGATCGCTCCGGCGCTCTCCGCCACCGTGCGCATGACGTCGTGGTCGCCGGCCATGGCGCCGGTGTGGGTGGCGGCCGCGGCGCGCGCTTCGCTCGACTTGCCGGGATGGAGGAGGACGATCGCCTTGTCGAGCGTTCGCGCCCGCGCGACGAGGCCCAGGAAGCGCGCCGGATCGCGGATCTGTTCGGCCACCAGAGTGACGGCGCGAGTGAAGGGGTCGGCGAGGAGATGATCGAGAAAATCCTCGATGCCGTCGGTCGCCTCGTTGCCGGTGGAGACCGAGAAGGAGACGCCGATGTCGCGGCCGTGCAGGGCGGCGCGTAGCATCGCCGCCATGGCGCCACTCTGCGAGACGACGGCGACGCCCGGTTCGGCGAGCGGCCGCGGATCGGTGGCGCTGAAGGTCAAGGGTACGCCGTCGACGTAGTTGAGCATGCCGAGGCAGTTCGGACCCTCGATCACCATGCCGGAGGCGCGGGCGATCTCGGCGATCCGCTCCTGGGCGGCACGCCCCTCCGCTCCGGTCTCGGCGAAGCCGGCGGAAAAGACGATCACCCCGCCGACGCCGCGCTCGGCACAGCCCTCGATCGCGGCGAGAACCGCGTCGCCCGGCACGGCGAGGACGACGCAGTCGACACCCTGCGGCAGGGCGCGGGTGTCGGGTACGCAGCGCCGCCCGCGGATCTCGGCGCGGACCGGATGGACGAGGTGGATGCCCCCGGAGAAGCCGAAGCGCTCGAGATTGTCGAGCACTTTGCCGGCGAGCGACGACGAGGTCGCCGATACGCCGGCGAGGGCGACGGACCGCGGCCGGAGCAGGCGGCTCATGGCATTCCGGGGTGCGATGGCGTCGGTCACGATGACGTCTTCCTCTCGACGGGATCAGAACGGGTAGGTTCGCGGCGTCGACTGCACCGTGACCAGGTGGTCGGTGGTGAATTCCTCGAGGATCCACTCGCCGCCGAAGCGACCGAGCCCGCTGTTCTTCTCGCCGCCGAAGGGACAGTTCGGCGCGGAATGGACGGTGGCGTCGTTGACGTGGGTCAGACCGACGCGCAGCCGGCGGGCGAAGGCGACACCGCGTTCGAGATCGCGGGTGAAGACGGCACTCGACAGACCGTATTCGGTATCCTCGGCCAACCTGAGCGCGTGCTCCTCGTTCTCGGCCCGGATCAACCCCACCACGGGGCCGAACTGTTCGGCCCGGGCGAGTTCGGCGTCGGCGGGAACCTCGGCGAAGACGTGGGGCGGCAGCACGAGCCCCTCCGGCCGCCCGGCGAGCAGGCACTCGTAACCGGCCTCGTGCGCCACCTCGATCCCGCGGACGAGGCGGTCGAGCTGACGCCGGTTGATCAGCGGGCCGATCACCGTCGCCGGATCGGAGGGATCGCCGACCCGCAACGCCGCGACACGGGTGCGGAACGCCGCGGCGAAGTCGGCATGGAGCGTCCGGTCGACGATGATCCGGTTGGTGCTCATGCAGATCTGACCGGCGTGCAGGAAGCGGCCGTAGACGGCGGCATCGACGGCCCGGTCGAGGTCGGCGTCGTCGAGGACGACGAGCGGAGCATTGCCGCCGAGTTCGAGGGCCACGCCCTTCAGCCGCCGGCTCTCCGCCGCCAGCCGCGCGATGCGGCGGCCGACCGCGGTGGAGCCGGTGAAGGAGACGAAGCGCGGCACGTCGTGGAGGGTGAAGGCATCGCCGATCACCTCGACGGCGCCGACCACGACGTTGAGGACGCCGGCCGGAAGCCCCGCCTCCTCGTAGAGGCGGGCGAGGAGCAGACCGCCGGTGATCGGCGTGTCGTCGGCCGGCTTCAGCACGACCGTGTTGCCGAGGGCGACGGCGGCGGCGACCGAGCGGTTGGAGAGCGACAACGGCCAGTTCCACGGACTGATCACACCGATCACCCCGAGCGGTTCGCGATAGACGCGGTTCTCCTTGCCGGGCACGTCGCCGGGAAGGATCTTTCCGGTCATGCGATAGGCGAGCGAAGACGCTTCGATCGCCTGGGCGCGGACGGCCCGCCACTCCATCTCCGCCTTGAGCCGGGTGCTGCCGGCTTCGCGCACCAGCCAGTCGACGATCTCGTCCCGCCGCCTTTCCAGGACGTCGAGGAAGGAGGTGAAGAGCCGGTGCCGTTCCGACGGCAGACTGCGGGCCCAGGTCCCCTGGGCGCGCTCGGCGGAGGCGTAGGCGTCGTCGAGATCGTCGAGCGATGCCTGAGGGATCTCGGCGACGGTCTCCCCGGTGTAGGGGTCGCGGTCGACGAGCACCGTGCCCGCCCGCCCGCGCGACCAACGCCCGCCGATGAACTGATCGAAGGGAACGGACCACTCCATCATGGCTCGCCTCACCGGTCGTAGGCGCCGAGGCCGGGCTTGTAGGTCTTGTCGTCGAGGAACTGCTTCATCCCCTGAGCCCGTCCGCCCTCGGGATCGGCGTTGGTCGTCTGGTCGCCCTTGGCGGTCAGATACTCCGCCGCCTCCTCCCAGCCCATCTCGAGGATGTGCTTGTAGGAGATCTTGGTGGCGCGCAGCACCATCGGGTTCTTGCCGAGCAGGTTCTTCGCCAGCCGGCGGGTCTCCTCGACGAGATCGGCCTTGGGGAAGGCCTTGTTGACGATGCCGAGGTCGGCGGCGATGCGGCCGTCGAACTTTTCGCCGGTCATCATGTAGTAGAGACCGAGGCGATGGTTCACCAGCGTCGACATCGCCTTGGGCACGACGCCGCCGGGAATGATGCCCCAGTTGATCTCCGAAAGCCCGAAGACGGCGTCCTGGTCGGCATAGGCGAGATCGCAGCAGATGAGCGGCGTGAAGGCACCGCCGAAGCACCAGCCGTTGACCATGGCGATGGTCGGCTTGCCGTACCACATCAACTTGCGCCACTGCCAGTTGCGGTTCTCGCGTTGAGCGCGACGACGGTCGAGATCGCTCATGGCGTCGGTGGTGCGGAAGAAGCCCTGCAGATCCATGCCTGCGGAGAAGGCCTCGCCCTCACCGGTGAGCACGACGACACCGCAGCGATCGTCGAGTTCGAGCGCGTCGAGAACCTCGTTCATCTCGATCGCCATTTCGAGACTCATGGCGTTGCGTTTCTCCGGACGCGCCAGACGTACCCAGGCGATACCGTCTTCCAGTTCCACCTTCACGGTGTTGCCGCCGGGAAGCGGTGCGGTCGAGGTGCTGTTCGGATCGTAGTCGCTCATCGGTCGGCTCTCAATGTTTAAGGAGTCCTGATATAAGGTAACCTGTCATAATCGTTTCGAGCTGTCAACACCCCGAGGGGCGGCGATCGAGAAGCGCTGCTCGGCCCACGCGGAGCGCAGATCTGTTTCGGCGCCACCGGCCGGCCCGAGGAGGCGCCGAAACCATGAACGCATCCCCTCTCATCGCCCAGTGTGACCCCGGGCGAGAGAGTACGCTTTCGCGGTGGTCGCCACCGGCGAGGGGTTCGGCCGGGGTCGTCGAAGGCACGCTTTCCCTGATCCGGAACACGTGTCAGCATCACGGAAACCGCCCGGCCCGGCCGCGTCTTTGGCAGCACTGTTCGCACTCGAAAATCGACAGGTGTCGAAACCCACGCGCTCGGAGACACGGACTTCGCACCAGTGGGGACGGCTCATCTCGAAGGCGGCGCGCATCACATCTTGGGATTGCGCCACTCTCACCGCCCTTGGGAAACGGTACTGGGCACACGCCCATTTGACGGTCAAAACTGGCCCATAGGTCGAAGTTGGAGCCGACCGCGCTCGGCTTTACAAACGCACGGCCTTACCGCTTCGCCGGCCGACATCGTCGTAATACCGCGCAGCCTGCTGCACCGAGCGATGCTGCGATTGCGCCATCGCCTCGGGCAGCGACACCCCCTGACGCGCCGCCTCGGTCAGATACCCCGAGCGCAGCCCGTGCGCCGAGACCTTCTCCGCATCGAGCCCGGCGAGCCCGGCCCGCTTCTTGACGATGGCGTTGATCGTCTGCGCCGTGAGCGCCCCGCCGTCGAGATTGCCCCAGCGGTCGATCCCACGAAACACCGGCCCGGCCTCGATCCGCGCCGCCGCGAGCCGGGCCTTCAGCGCCTCGACGGGATGCCCGGCGATCACCGCGAAACGATCGTCGTCGGCCGAGCTGGTCTTGGTGCGCCCGAGCCGGATCGTCATGCACGGCAGAAGCTCGGAGGCCGGGTCCGTTGGATCGGCCGGCACCAACTCCTCGTCGTGCAGGTACTCGACGCGCAGCCCGGCGAGCTCGGAGCGCCGACGGCCGCCGGAGGCGAAGCCGACCAGCAGGATCGCCCGATCGCGCAGATCGACGAGCGATGTGGTCGAACAGGTCGCGAGCATCGCGTCGAGCACGTCGCGCGTGACGGCGGTCGCGCTCTTGCGTCGGGGAGAGCGATCGGCGGCGCGGACCGCCAGCCGCATCGCGGTCTTCAGCGACGGCGAACCGAACGGCCCGTCGAAGCCCTTCCAGCGATGCAGCGTCGACCAACTGGCGAGCCGCCGCTGCACCGTCTGCGGCGCATGCGGCCCGGCCGACCGCAGGACCCCGTCGACGCGCAGCCGGCTCGCTACCTCCTCCGGCATGCCGTGGTCGGGATCGACGGCACGCTCGACCGGATCCCACAGGTGGTGAGCGACGAACTTCAACACCAGGCTCTCCGGCGACGGCCACGGCAGCGGCGCGCCGACCGCCACCCGGCACCAGGCCTCGAGATAGGCGAGATCGGAGGCGAGCGCCCGCAACGTGTTGTCGCCGATGCCGCGCTTGGCCAGATGCCGCAGCGTGGCGACGTCCTCGTCGGAGAGGACGGTGGCGAGACGATCGCGACGATCGGCGGGAAGGATGGCGGCCAGCGCATCGAGGGCGAGGGCGCGTTGAGCCTCGGAATCGGACGTCGGTCTCGGCAGATCATGATCCATGGCTGCTTCCGCCCCGTTCAGGGCCCCACCCACATCGATCAGCGCGGCGATCCGCTCTCGTCATAGAAGTCGCCGTGCTCGAACGTGGCGCCGGGCGACGCCTCCTGCCTCCCTTCGATCGCGAGGTCCCACACCGTGTCGATGCCGGCCTCGCCCGTCGCCATCTTCGATCGGGCATCGCCGGCCACCGGCGCGGAGAGCACTGCGATCGGCTGGTCACCCCGGCAGAGGAGAACCTCGTCGCCGCGACGCGCGAGCTCGATCAACTCTTCCAGCCGTTCGGCTGCCTCTTCGACGTCGACGAGAAGGCGCATCGCTCCCCTCACCAGATCCGTTCGAGCAAGACGGCGTCGAACGCGCCGTCCAAGGACAGGAAGCCGCAATGCTCGAGCCGCGCTTGGGCCGCCAGGATGCGATCCCACGGATCGCGGTGATCCCAGTCGAAAGACGCGGCGAGCTCGGCGTGGAGATCGGTGATGGGAAGCGTCTGCAGGCCGCTCTCGGCGACCGCGGCGCGCAGCTCTTGCGGGCGCAGATCGAGCTTGCCGAGCCGGACCTTGTTGTCGATCTCGTAGAACGAGACGGCGCTGACCAGCACGACGTTGGCCTTGTCGGCGATCAGCGACCGGGCCTTCGACGACAGGCGTTCGCTGCCGATGATCCACCAGTAGAGCGCATGAGTATCGAGCAGCAGCTTCATGTCGACGAGCCGCCGCGAGCGGGGCCACCCTGCCAGATGCCCAGATCGTCGTTGCCGTCGCCGGCGTCGATCGCCGCTTGTTCGGGATCGGGATGGTCGAAGAGATCGTCGGGCAGGCGGCGTGCCCGCAGGAGTCCGAAGGGACGCTTGCCCTCGGGGGTCGCCGGGCCGATGCGGGCATAGACCTCGTTGCCGCGCAGGATGACGATCTCCTCGCCCTGATTGGCGCGTTCGAGCACCTCGGCGAAGTTCTTGCGCGCCTCGCCGATCTTGTAGGTGGTCTGCGGCATCGGAGCCTCCGGGGGATGCTGAAAGGGAGGATAGCACCCGGTCGCAGACCTCACAATGCGCTTGTACATATCACCATCGATAAGAGGTACTTATCGATGGTGAGATCCACCCGCCGTCGCCTGTCCGAGTACCGGAAGCAAATAGCACCTTCACTTCCGTTAACCGATCGTTCACCATGTCTGCCAGCATGATGAGATCGCTCCCTACCCGCCTCGACGCCCTCCCCTGGCACCGTCTCGCGCCGGCGCTCGCCGCGGCCGAAGACGCACTCGCCCGTCTCGACGAGCGCATCGCGCGAAGCCCGATCCGCGACGGCTGGTGCGAACGGAATCGCTTCACCGAAGCCGCGTCGAGCCTCCTCCTCGACGGCACGCTCGTCCAGCTCGAGGATCTGGTTCTCCACGACGCCGGCCTCGACGCTCGCGCCCCCTCGCCCGAACTGACCCGGGCACACGCCCACCTGCGCCGCGCCCGTCGCCTGGCCACCCTCCCTCCCGGGGCAACTCTCGACGTCGCCGGTCTGCTCGCTCTCGTCGGCCGCGGCGCACCGAAGTCGGCCGGGGCGGAGCCCCCTCCCCTCGCCGACGGGGCTGAGAGCGAGGGCGACGACGCTTGGGCCACGACCCTGGGCGAGGTCGATGCCCTCCTCGCCCGCACCGACCGACTGCTCGCCCGTGCCACCCTCCCCTCCCCCGATGAGCCGACGGGATGGGTTCGGCCGGCGCGCCCCGACCGCGACGAGCGTCTCGCTCGGTGGGTCGTCGAGATCGAGGCGATCCGCGATTGGCCGGCGACACTCGCCGCCGCCCGCGCCCTCGTTGCCTGGGAGATCGCCGATCCGCTCCCGGAGGAAGACGGTCTCGGCCGGCTGCTCGTCGCCGACCTGCTGCGCGCCCGGGGCAAGGTGCGGTCGCATCTGGTGGACGTGGCATCGGGCCTCAGGGCAGTGGCGCCGGAACGGCGCCGTCACCGTGATCCGCTCGTCCGCCTGCAGGCGGTGCTCGACGGGATGGCGCTCGGCGCCACCCGTGCGCTCGAGGATCACGACCGCCGCCTGACGGCCCGCGACGCCCTGCTGCGCCGCATCGGCCCGCGACGCACGAGTTCACGTCTGCCGCAACTGGTCGAGTTGGTGATCGCCGCGCCGCTGGTCACCACCGAGACCATCGCCGACACCCTCGGCGTTACGCCGCGCGCCGCCTCCGGCATGGTTGCGGAGCTGGGCCTGCGCGAGATCACCGGACGCGGACGGTTCCGCGCCTGGGCAGTCGGGTGAGGATCATGCACGGCTCTTGACGAAGCGCCTCGTCGCGTCGGTCTTCTCGACCCACGGTGTGACCCAAGGCGAACACCCCATCACCTCGTAGGAGCGAACCACCTTCCGGGTTTCGAGCCAGGTCGCAGCCGCATTAAAGCGTCGAGGTGACCAGCCATAGCGTTCCGCGATCTCCGCCGACGCCGTCGGCATCTCCGGGTCGTTCATCAGGTCGGTGGCGAGGCGCAGTGCGTCCTGATCAGGCTTCCATTCTTTGAAGAATCCATCGAATGCCGCATAGAGTTCGCTCTTCGCCATGACGTTCCCAAAGCTCTCGGAGACGTGGTCGCGCAGCTCGTACAAGGCGTCCTCGATGTCCTCAGCGGAAACGCCGATGCTCGCTGCGAGATCGTCGACGTCCTGCTGAAAGTCGCCGAACTCGCCATTGGGGCTTCCTTCGACGAAGCTCTTCGCGACCGCTGTCGCGGTCGGCGAAAAGTCCGTCTTCGGCAAGGTGGCTGCCGACGGCGCCGGACCTAGCGCCGGCTTGCGAGTAACTTCGTGAATGTCGTTGACCAGGTCCCGCACGCTGCGCTCGAAATCCTCCCCGATCTCCGGCGACAACATACCCGACAACAGGGGTGGCAGATCGCGGGCCGGAAGCCCGGCGCGCAATGCGATGAACCGGGCCTCCCCCGCGATGCGGCGGACGAGACCGGCATCCATCTCCTGCTGGACCCATGGCTTCAGGAGAGCGCTCGGGGTCAGCAGCACGATGAAATGGCTGCAGCGCTCGAGACCCTCGTCGATCTTCTGGCGCAGACTGTCGCCGGCGCGGATCTCCCATTCTGCCCACCAGGCGTCGACGCCGCTCGCCGTCAGCTTCCGAGCGACCCGCTCGGCCAGATCCCGATCTTCGAATGAATAGCTGAGAAAGGCCCTCGGAGGGCCGACACGTTCCATCGGCATCAGTGTCGCCGCCTTTCGTTCGTCGTCACTCATTCGTGCAGCCACGCACTCCAGAAGTGCCTGCGACCCCTCGACGGAGAGACGCAGATCGTCGAGTTCGTCGCCGAGAACCCGGACCGTCGGAAACTCGCCCGTCTCCGGATGCCGAATGGCTGCGAAGCGATGATACATTTCGCTCTTCACAGCTTCGCAGGTTGCGCGCATGAGTTCGCGTTCGAAATCACCGGCTCGGAAGGGGCGCCCGTTGAACGTGATCGAAGATCCCATCCCATCGAGTCTCCGCGAAAAGAACATAAGACGAACATTCTTGATTGATAAACCTCGAACCACGGCTCGTCAACGGTTCGGTGGCAGCGGGATTTGCTGAGCTCGATCGGTCGCGCTCAAGGGTTTCGAATCTTCGCCAAACCCGCTGGTCCGTAACCTTTCGCCGGCCATCCACGACGGTGGGCAGAATGATTTTTGGCTACTTATATATGGTCATGCAGTTCCAATATGGACATATATATGTGGTTTTATGGAATTGAAATATTCACTTATATGTGTGACTGTACCCGGAACTCGGACATGCATGTATGAACAGAAATCAGACGACCCTTGCACGCAAGCAGCTCGATAAACGTCTCACTCCGCTGCGCGCGGCCAAACCCGCCTTGCCACCCCGCGGTTGGCTGCGCGCCATCCGTGAAGCCTTGGGCATGACCGCTCGCCAGCTCGCCGCGCGGATGAAGGTCGCTCCGTCGCGCATTTCCGCGATCGAGAAAGCCGAGGTTTCCGGAACCACCACGATCAAGACGCTGCGCGAGGCGGCAGCGGCGCTCGACTGCACCTTCGTCTACGCCTTCGTTCCCAACAAGCCGCTCGAAGAAATCTTGCGTGATCGAGCGGCGCAGAAGGCCGCTCTCGACGTCGCGCGGCTCGATCACACCATGCGCCTCGAAAACCAGGCGCTCTTGAAGTCGGACCTCGACGACGAACGGCGCCGCGTGGTCGACCTCATCTTGTCGGGCTCATTGCGCGGGCTCTGGGAGGACGACTGAACCATGCCCGACCCATTGTTCCAAGACGACGACGAAGCCAACACGCCTCTCACTCCGGAAGAGCGCGAGCAACTCATCCCCTCCTATATCACCCTGAGACACGAACTGAACGAAGCCGAGCAGGTGAACATCGGCCAAGCCCTACGCTGGGCGACGGCGCGCAAGCGTGACTTGCTCGACCCGGATCTTCTCAACGTTCTTCATGCACGTATGTTCGGCGATGTCTGGCGCTGGGCCGGGCAGTATCGGACGACGGCCCGCAACATCGGTGTCGACGCCTACCGGATCCCGACGGAGGTGCGGCAGGCCGCCGACGATGCTCGATACTGGGTCGAACACCAGACCTTTCCGCCCGACGAAATCGCCGTGCGCTTCAGCCATCGACTGGTCGCCATCCATCCTTTCCCGAACGGCAATGGACGCTTCTCCCGCCTCGTCGGCGATTTGCTCGCTCGCCAGCTCGGGCGGCCACCATTCAGTTGGGGGCGCGCCAACTTGGTCGACGCCGGAGAAACTCGCGCCCACTACGTCGAAGCCCTCCGAGCGGCCGACGCGTATGACATTCAGCCCCTCCTCCTCTTCGCCCGGTCCTGAGCGACAAACGCGACCCACCATCCCACAGCTCCTCCCCAACGGAGAAAACGTTTCCACCTTCGACTTTCGCATCATTGGGCAAATCGGATATCGAGCCTCCCCTCGATCGTGACCAGCCGGGTCTCGACGCACCCAGCTTCCGGAACTCAATGTCCCAGCCCTCCCCTACCCTTCGCCGCAAGATCACCGACTACTGCCGCATGCGCCTCGCGCCCCTCCTGCCTCCACGCGAGGTCGCTTGCCCGTCTCGTTCTGATCGACGACGAAGGCAGGCTTTCCGGCGTCCTTCGCCGCTGATGGCCAACGAGGCTTTCGACGACCCGGGAAGATGATCGGGCCCGCGCGCGGCGGTTTCTTGCGGACTATACCGCGGCCCGGCCCGAGCGGGTTAATGACACCGGGTGATATCGTGTTCTGATGGATAGGCCGAAATTTTTACCCGCCGCGCGGCCGGAGCCTCGTCGCTGTGCGAATGTCTTGGGCCATCGCGTTGCTCGCCTGAAGCCACTGGCGCATTTCCTGGAAGACCGGTCTGCTCCCCTCTGGGTCCTCCAGAGTCATAAGAACGGCAAACGGCACGCCTTCGGCAGGGAATTGGGCTTCAGCGCGAACGAGGCTTGTCACTTCCAGCCGCCATTGCGGTGACGTTCCATTCTCGTCGAACGTTGTTTCATACTGCTTGGCCGGCCACCATTTCAGACCATGGTCAATCAATGCCTTCTCGGGTATCGCAAGGCTGGTCGACTTCGGCAGGTAGCGGGCCGCAATTTGGTTGGTGAAGCGGACGCTGCCATCGGAGGCCGGCTCCGCCTGACGCTGCTTGAGCGAGGCTTCGAGATTGACGCGCACGAACTCGGCACCGAAGGCGGGATCGAGCGGGGGCGCATAGACGAGTGTGATCCTGGCACGGCCGAAGCAGCGCCCATCCGTCACAAGGCTCTGCGGCCATGTGAACGGAAACCGGAGGATGACCGGCTTCTTCTCGCCGATGCTGAGACGACTCTGGAACAGCAATGTAATCTGATGGTCGTCCGTTTCCATCATCGTGCTGACGGCCTGCGGTTTGCCAAAACCAACGAATTGACGGCCGATTTCCTTGAGCCCGCGCTTCGTCAGAGGTGCCGGCACTGCCGTATGGTGCAAGAGCATGGCCCGTAGTGCTTCGACCGACAGACCGCCCTCAGTCGCAGTATCAAGGCCGGCCAGTGTGCGCGCGACGAGCGGCGCAGCGAAACTGGTACCAACGACGTTCTGCTTTTCGCCCGTGAGTGACAACGACGAGAGTCCTGTCGGCTTTCCCGGGCCACTTCCTCCCGTGCCGCCATAGCACGCGACGTCCGGCTTCACGCCAACCTGGAGGCCGGGACCTCGCGTCGTATAGACGGTTGGGGCATCCGCAATCTGATCTGTATTCGGCGGATTGAGTGCCCCGACAGCAATCGACCTGACGCTCTCGGCAGGCTTGAAGATCGTATCGGGCGACGTACGCGACGCAAAATAGTTGATCACGTCGATCGGCCGCTTCTGCCATGGCGAGCGGGCCTGGGCGGGAGGCAGATTGCCAGCGGAATTGACGAAGATCACCCCATAGGTATCCGCAATCTGATCGAGCCGGGACGCATAGATACTGTACCGGTGCCGGTCGACGGGCGAGACCGCATTGATGGAGAGATTGAAGATTCTGACGCCGCGCTCAGTTTTCGCTTCGGCGACCGCCTGCTCGATCTCCTCCAGGAAATCGGAAAAGCCACGGCGATAGCGCGCCATGAAGGGCCCGCTCGGATAGAGCGGGATATCGTAGAGATGACAGCCATTCGCTTCCGGCGCGATGGCGTTGCCGTTGAGGGCTTGGCCGATGGTCAGTAGCCCGGCGACATTCGTCCCATGCACCGCATCATAATCACCTGGCGAAAGATAATCGAACCGGCCGGCGACCCAATCGTCGAGAACCGGCGCGACGCCGGAGTCGATGACACCCACGATCGGGTAGGTGGACTGGTTCTGAGGAGCGGGGATGGTGATCGGTCCTGTTGCGGCGACAGCACCGGACATTGAACGATCATCCGTCAGTTCGAGCAGAACAGGCGGAAGGATCGCGCGCACCAGAGGATGCTTCTGGAGCGCATTCAGGGCGGCTTCGTGCCGCTCGGGATTGCGATCCATGAAAGATAAGCTGATGTCATGGCCGGAATCGCTTCCCGCCACGCCGGTCCGATTGTCGATCAGGGCTTCGACCGGCTGCGTCGTCAACTGCACTTCCAGGACAGGGGTCCGCCCCAACTCGAAGGCGAGATAGCTGCGCGCACCCAACCCCAGCGACAGAAGCAACCGCTCAATCGATCGCCGCAAGGCGATGCGTCCGAGCGGATCATCGGCGATCACTCTTTCGGACGGCGTCTCGAAGAGCTCCACCTGATAACCGGAGACCACGCGGGGATCGTCGAAAGCGGCGAGGGCCACCGCTGTCGAGAAGGAGCGCTTCTGCTCCGCCGGTGCGATCTCGATCGTTTCGATTGCCCCCACCTCTGCACGTGCGATGGTCGGTGCCTTGTACGGCTCGTTGTCCACCCGCCGGTGTTTGATTTCGACTGATGCCTCGGCCTGCCCGATCCGCTGACGCAGCGCCTTCAAATAGATCAGAGGCGCCCGGAAATAGAGCGTTCCGACCGCGTCAGCTCCCACGCATGGGAACTGGTCGGACTTAAACAGCCACCAGACGGGCCGATAGGACTTCGCCAGCGCCTCGTTGCGCATTTGGACTTTGAGATAGGCGGCCGGACCGTAGGGGCTCTTGCGAATTTCGTCGATGATCCCGTCGATCGTGGCCAAGAGCGAATCCCGGTGTGCGACGAACGCTTTGTCGGCTCCATCGAAGAAGTCCTTGTTCCGCGGAGGCTGCCCGGGGTCGGGCGCCTGATGGAAGTCGCGGTCGTTCAGGATGATCTGGACGGGATTATTGGGCATGCGACGCCTCCAGGAGCTGCAAATGCCGCTTCGCCTTCTTCAGGTCGCTCACCCGGGACTGAACGTAGCCGGTCGCCTCACCGATTTCGGTTTGCTTGATCGAGAAGGTAGGGTCATTGGCGATCAGGCTCACGAACGCCTCCTGATCGGCGGCAAGAACCCGGGCGGGAACATGATCCTGCCGCGGCGTGCGGGCCAGGACCGCACTCAATGCACGGAATAATCCCGGACCGTCATGGGATTCGCTGCTGAGCGCCAACGTCCGCTTCGCGGCTGTGCAAATGCGCTCGATATCGGCTCCGGTGCGTCCGGCCAGACAATAGGAGAACACCCTCAACGTCGATATGGGCGCGTCGATCGGCTGCAGGAAGCGGGCGATCAGACTTTCCCGGGCGCTTTCGTCCGGCTCGCCCAACTGAAGATGCGTCTCGAAACGACGCCAGACGGCGGGGTCGAGGAGCCGGTCATGGTTCGTGATGGCGATCGTGATGCCGAAGCCGCGCCGTAGATCGAGATTCTGCAGCAGAGTGTTCACCACGCGCTTGATCTCGCCGATCTCCTGCGGGTCGTCCCGGAGCTTTGCCAATGCGTCAAACTCGTCCAGCAGCAGAACGCTGGCGTAGCGGTTGGCGAAGTCGAAGAGGTTCGCGATGTTGCGGGCGGTCGTTCCCAGGAATGACGATATCAGACCGTCGATACGTGCCGTGACCAGGGGCAGCCCCAGCCGTGCAGCGATGTAATGTGCAGTGAGCGTCTTGCCCGAACCGGGTGGCCCGTAAATCAGCAGCGAGCGCGTCGGCGCCACGCCGACCGCCTGCAGCGCGGCCTCGCTAGTCCATTCCTGCAGCAATCCCTCCACCGACTGCGAAACACCAGCCGGATAGACGGGGGCCCGCCCGTTCCGGCCCGGAAACTCGATCGAGCACAGCCGGGCGCCGGTTTCCCGGTCGATCGGCGGGTTGATGCCCGGCTCAAGATATTCACCGGCGATCTGGCTGCGCGACATCTCGACCCGGCTGGGAGCCAGATCCTGCGTATCGCGCGCAGCCGCACGCAATCGCTCCAGAGTGGCAGCCTCTTTCGTGTTGCCCGCCTTCTCGAGGCGTTCGCGAAGGCGGAGCACCTGCGCGTCCAGAGCCTCGCGGTCTCCGGCTAGGCCGGCCCGAATGATGCTCTGAATGACTGCAAAGTGCTCCATATCGGCTAATTCCCTATTGATATCGACTTTTTTCGATGATGATCGATAGTAAGGCGATTTGTCAAGACGTGTACTTGCCAAATATCGTCTCAATCTCGAATCGTATCGCCTCAAGGCACATCGGAATCGCGCCGGCGCCGCGCCGAAAGCGGAAGCCGGCATCACGGCCTCGGCCTGCCGCACGGTTGGCCGACTGGATCGCACCGATCTGTCCACCGATCTCGCTCGTTGCAAGCGCCGTCTGGCTGTTCGTGCACGGCCGAGACGATCGTGCGATGGCTCACCCAACACCATCCAGAATACCGAAGCGAGTTCGAAGCAATGGCCGGCACAGAGAGCTTCACCGACGGAAAACTCGCCGCCAAGTAACGCTTCAGAAAGCGGATCTGGAATCGGTAAGAGGTACTTATCGGATGTTCTGTACCTTTATAGAGAAGGGTGCCGTTTTCACCGCCTGCAGCCCGGAAAATGGCGCTCGGCAGACGTCAGCTGGGCGTCAGGCGCCGCCGCGAGTGTGTAGATTCCGGTGATCCCGGCCCCGGTCAGGCGCGCCATTGCTGAGAAAGACCCAAATGGCCTTCGATGCCGACGCTTTGCATCCGATGCGCTTCCTGCGCCAGTTCCCCGAGGCGAAGGCGGTCATCCGCCGAGAGGTCAACCACTGCCATAACGGGCTGATGAGCGGCGAGGCCTTCCGGCGCGTCGCGAATGCCGGCATGACCGCCTACAATCAGGCGCTAGACAAGCTCCCTTTCGAGAAGCGGCCGGCGACAACCGACGTGGCCGTCGCGGCGATTAGCACGGCCGCGCACATCGTCGCGTTCGCGGCTGGCGGCCGCAATTCGATCTTGCTCCCGGCAGAGATCGTCGCGCTTCTGGGGCGAACCGAACTCGGCGATATCCGACTCGCCGACATGTGCCTGCCGTTCCGCTGCTTCTATCTCGGCTTCGCCGGCGGGCTGGAGGTCGGTCTTCCCGGCGCGCCGAACGTCATCGATGGCGCCTATGTCGAGAGCTTTACGCGCGGTCCCGAAGAAACCTCCGCGCCCAACTTGTCCTTCTACATCACCAGCCGACGAACCGACGGACCACATCGCGGTCCTGCCGCATGGATCCTCGGCCACGAACCGCACTTCTTTGCCCCTTTGACGCTCAACTCACCGGACGACACGTTGCAGGACGCGCTGGATCGGGCGATCTCGGCCAATGATGTCGGTCTGCGCCCAGATCCCGACGCCCTGGCGCGTCTTCGGCAGGGGGTGGAGGAGGCTCGCAACGACGGCTTTCCCGTAGGCCTGCCGGCACTCTCGGGCTACGAGCGCGATGCGCTCTACAATCAGGCGGCCTATCCCACCGCCCGCAATGTGCTCGCCCTGCTCTGTAACGCGTTGTGCCTGCTGTCGACCGAACCCGCACTCGGCGCGCCGGAATGGCCGAAGCAGGCGCCGGCCTCGCTCGTCAATGTGGTGGAAAATGCCACGACACTGAAGCGTCGACGGACTGCCACAGGCCGTCTCGCCGAAGATGGCTATTTCTCCGTCCGCCGACTCGACTTCCGTGTCGGCATGTCTGAAAGCCGCGCCGACGAGGCTGCCGATCCGAACCTGTCGGGACGCGAAGTCGCCGCGCATTGGCGACGCGGCCACTGGCGACGCCAGCCGCATGGTCCGGGTCTCACCGAACGCCGCTTGATCTGGATCCGCCCGATCCTGGTGCGTCAGGACCGTGGCGAGCCGGCCGTTGGTCACCTCTACGCGGTGACGGAGCAAGACCGATGAACGCTGACGAGAGCCAGCACACAGCCATCACGGTGAGCGCGCGCCCTGACGAACACCCCTCCCCTGCCCTGCCCACCCACCTCGAACGCCTCGATGATCGCGCCCGCGGCTATGCCGAGGCGACCAGTTCCGCCAACACCCGCCGCGCCTATGCTTCCGACTAGAAGCACTTCGCCGGCTGGTGTCTCCGTAGGATCTGGACGCCTTCGTTCCCGACCCGCAGATAGTCGGCCTCCACATCACTGCCTGTGCCTCCGGCGAAGGCGGCCGCAGCCCCGACAGAGTGTCGACCATCGAACAGCGGCCGTCGGCGCCCTCCTGGACCTTCGCCCAACACGGCACGGTCCTCGCCCACAAGGACAGTCCCATCGCCACCGAGCTCGCTCGCCGGTATCCGCAACACCCAGACCGCACCGCCGCGGCAGAAGGAAGCCATTCTGCCCGAGGATCTGATCGCCATACTGGAGGTGCTCGACCGCGGCTCGGTGCGGGGCCTGCGCGACCAGGCGATGCTGCTTGTCGGTTTCGCCGGCGGTCTCCGTTGCTCGGAGATCGTCGGCCTCGACCTCGTTCGAGATCAGACCCAGGACGGTCGCGGCTGGGTCGAGATCCTCGATAAGGGGCTGGTGGTGACGCTGTGCGGCAAGACCGGATGGCGTGAGGTCGAGATCGGCCGCGGCTCGTCGGACGCCACCTGCCCGGTCGTCACGCTCGAGACCTGGCTGAAGTTCGCCCGGCTAGTCCACGGGCCGATCTTCCGCCGTGTCACCGGATCGGGAAAGACCATCGACCCCGGCCGGCTCAACGACCGCGAGGTCGCACGCTTGGTCACGCGCATGGCGCTCGCCACCGGGGTGCGAGGTGATCTGACGGCAGGATAACGTCGCGAGGCCTTCGCCAACTATTTGCTGCGCGCTGGCCTCGCCTCCTCGGTCAAGGTCGACGAGCGCTTCGTCCAGAAGCAACTCGGCCACGCCTCGGCGAAGATGACGCGGCGCTATCAGCGTCGGCGCGACCGGTTCCGGGTCAACCTCACCAAGGCCGCAGGGCTGTAGAAGGATGCCGATCCGACATGTGGCGGGAATCGAGCCGGCGTTGCGTTCGGCTCGACGCCGACGAGAAGAACTGGGAACAATTTCACGGTCATGGCCAACCGAAAGTTCGAGACAGTTCCGCCCGATCTGGCGGCTCGCCCAGAACCTGCATATCATCGAGCAGAAATCGAGGGCTGTGCCGGACGTTTCAGTATGACCGAGGAACCGATCAATACCAGAAGCCATGACAAAGCTAGATCGCCCACCCCGATACGGCTGGGTCAGCTCTTCGAATGCTACGAAATCGGGATCGGTCCCTACGCCGAAGACGCAGAAGGGCACCTTCGTCATGTCGATGACGTGCCGTCCGGACTTGCCTGCAAATGCAAGTGCCCCGGATGTGAGCGGGACGTCGTTGCTAAGAAGGGAATGCGAGCGCATCACTTCGCGCACCGGGCACAAAGCAATGGCCAGACCTGCACATCGCCCGGCGAAACTGCTCTGCACAAATTCGCAAAACAAGTTTTAGACCAATACCTTGAGATCACCCTGCCTGCCCTGATCGAACGGCAGGACGATGACACCGAGACCGTGATCGATACCGGCCGCTGGCTGTTTGACAGTGCCGAGCTCGAAAAGCGGGAAGGAGAAATCATTCCGGACGTCGTCCTCCATCTGGAAAAGCGCCGCCTCATAATCGAGTTCATGGTCACGCATTCATGTGATGAAAGAAAGATCGCCCGTATACGCGAATTAGATGTGGGAGCAATCGAGATCGATCTGTCGTCCTACCGAAATCATACACTCGACGACATCATCGAACCGATATTGCACGAGGCTCCCAGAGCTTGGCTGCACAACCCGAAAGCGCAGAGCGCCAGAGATCGGCTTCTCGCGAGAGCAGAGCGGCGAGCCGCAGAACGAAGGGACTTCATCTCGAGAACAGGCAAAGCCTATCGGCATCGGCTGCCGTCGAAGGCTCCAGGAATCGGCGCATGGGAAAAAGCGGCCCGTCTCGACGGCCTCGGAGAGCTCATCAACCTGCCTGTCAATGGAACCGGCTGTTTTTCGGCCCCTGTCGCCGAATGGCAGGCCGCAATCCTTCTGACACTCGTGAAGGATTCGCCGGAGCCGTTCAGAACCCGCACCGGTCTGGAAACCCTCAGATCGCAAAATTGGCTCGATCTACAATTCGACGCCCTGCAAGATGATCTCGTCGATGAAATCAAGAAGGTAGCCGAGACATTCGACACCCCTCTCAATGCCGTGGCCAATTATTTGAATAAACTGTCGAGTAGCGGATACGTTCATTCTGCCCGAGCCGAAATTTGGAATCCCGCTCATGCGCTGCTCACAAAAGTCGAAGAAGCACGTGAACTGCGGCAACGCCCATTACGAAGGCGCGACGAGGCCAGACTCATCGTCGATGAGATACTTCGAGACCTTCCTTCAGGCGAGGCCATCTCTTTCGACTTCGGGCAGTGGTGGTTGCGTAAACTGCCGAACCACCCCTACTCGCCGCAAGCAGCGGCTGAATTCGTCGACGATCATTGGAAGTCATTCAAGAACAGCCTGTCGAAGGTACAAACGAATATACGGTTTCATGCTCACGAGAGCACCGACCTCATGGGGCTCCCTCTTGTACTAATGCTCAGGGACGCATTGGATCGAAAGCAGAAGGAGGTCGAGGATCGAGAACGCGCGGAACAGGCGAGGCAGGAGGAAGCTCGCGCCAAACGGATCTCCAGCCTTCGAAGCAGAGCCATCGACGAGCTTGGATTGGCAGCCACCAACTGGCTGACGACACCGAACCCGCAGCTCGATGGTAGAACGCCGTTGGATGCGGCGTCCGATGAAGACGGTCGCAATCGGGCCGGCCGCGCACTGGGCGGGCGCGTGCGCGAACTCGAAGCCGAGGAGCACGCACGGAAGATCAGGGACAAGGCCCTTCAGACACTACGAAACGCTGCTCGGGAGAAATATTACGGGGAAAATCTTGCGATACTTTGGCTGACGACCAGCCGAACAGAGTTGGGAGGGAAATCGCCCGAGGAATATACGATCGATGACGCAACCTGCCGAAAATGCATGGCATATTTGCCGAGCAAGAAATCGAAACGTTGATCCCTCGAAGACCAACCGATTAGGATAATGTGCCCCTATGACCGAGCGAAATTCTAATGAAGTCCAGGTCGTGAGACGACTTATGGGCGATCTCTAGGCATTGTAAATCCTGCGTACCCTTCAGGATTTGCCTAGTTTCAATTACAACGACTCGCTCATTGCCTACTTCTTGGGTTCGCTCGCGCTGTCGGGAACCGCACCCGAAATCCACGAAGCCGTGAATAGTCTCAAGCGCCTCGGCCTCATTACCATCGAACGGACCGATCCTCTCGTGGTCTTCACGCTCTCGCAGAAAGGCAACGACGCTGGGAAAGGCCTTCATCGTGGTCGAGGCCTTTGGTTCGAGTCCCCGACGAAGGGCCACCACCGTTATCCGGTCGACCGATCAAGCAGCGCCGATGGTCCTCCGTGCCCCTGCTCTCTCCTCGTGCTCGAAGGCATCGGCGAACTGATCGAGCTCTCTAGCGGTCATCCCGATCTCCCGCCCGATGTCACGCCATCGCGAAACCGCTTCCTCCACTTGCGCGAGGACCGTCACGGCCGTGTCGCGCGACATCCGGAAATACGGCAGCACACTCATCAAGCCGTCGACCCGCGCCTCCGGTCCGACCTCCTCGGAGATCCAGGTCTTCAACTCGCGCGCCCGTTCGGGAAAGGGATTGACGTCGAAGGCGGGAGCCAGGCGCCACAGGCCGCCATCGACATGCAGAAAGCCGTGGTTGTGGAGGTGATCGTCGACGTTGGTGACGAGGATGGAGAAGGCAATCCGGCGCCAGAGCTCCTCCGTGTCGGCCTGCGGTGCAATCCCGTGTGCCCTCAGCGCGTCGACGATCTCAGTGTAGCTGTGCTCGGCCCCCTCCCCTTCTTCTGCGCCGATCATAGTGGCTGCGGAGACGTACATCGAGCGGCCACCGCCGGCCGGCCGATCGAACCGGCGGATCAGAGCGATCGACTGCCCTTCGCTCTCGACGAGCCTGCCGACGGCAGCATCGATGCCGGCGGCGGCGGCGAGCCTCAGAGCCAGAATCTCGCCCTTCGTCACCGCTCGATCGTCGGCGACGCTCGGGAACTTGCCGATCGAAAGGGTACCATCGTCGTCGACCACGGTGCATTTCGGGCGCAGGCCGCCGAGAGAGGTTCCCCGCCCTCTGAGATAGGCAAGATCGGCCGCCGTCTCCTCGTTGGCTTCGACCGCTCGCGACGCCGACAGAAGGGCGCCGAGTTCCACGAGCGGAGGAACGGTCCGCCTCCCCTCCTCGGGAGCTCTCTGGAAGACGCCATTCTCATCGGCGAAGCGCAGAGCCCCGACGCGCGCGACATCGTCCACCGCCAGCAGAAAATCCAGAGAGGACAGGGCGACGGCCGCAACCTCCCTCCCCTCTCGTCTCGCCTCCTGCCGTCGTTTGGCGTGATCGCGCAGGATGACGCGCCGGGCCCAGCCATCCGGCTCGGTATCGGCGATCGCGCCGTGAAACAGCGAACCGCCTCGACCGCGACGATGAAACTGCGGGCCGGCGACGAGCGGCAGGGTCGGATCGATGGCGAAACCGCTTCGGTCACCGAGCCACGAGGCGGCATATTGGAAGGCCGCCGTTTCACGGGCACCCTGACCGTCGTGATGCAACAGCCCGACGTCGCGGGCGTTGTCACCGATGGCCACTCGGATCGAGCGTCTCATAGGGGCACCGCCGTCTTCTTCGGACGAACCCTCTTCGGCAGCCGCTCCGCCTCGAGCATCAACCCGGTTTCGTCCGTGCCGGGATCGATGAGATCAGCAAACCCGGTGGGATGTCCGAGCGCGAAGAGCGCCATCGCATAGGCTCCGATCGAGACCGCGGGATCACCTTTTTCGAGCTTGCCGTAGGTGCCACGCGCCACGCCGATGCGTTCGGCCATCATCGCAGTCGTCAAGCGCCGTTTACGCCGTGCCGCCGCGATGTCGCCACCGAGCTTGGCCAATCCGGAGCGAACCTTTCCGGGCAGGGAATCGAGGGACGCAGATCGCATTTCATGTCTCGTCGGTTGATCGAATTCACGCGATAATGTTCGAAATATAAGCCATTACCGAATCACGTTCCATCCCATCAACGTCATGGAGCGTTGGTTTCCCGAGCTCTATCCTGGTCGGTGAAAGACCGGCGCCACACCGATGGAGAACGCCAGTGTCCCGTGCCGATGACATCGCTCGCATTCGGATCGTGCTTCTCGACGTCACGCCGCAGATCTGGCGAACGATCGAGGTTCCTTCGACCGTCAGTCTGCGTGGCCTGCACGACGCGATCCAGGCCGTCGTCCCCTTCGACAATCGTCATCTCTTCCTGTTCGAGATCGGCGACCGCCGCTACGGCATCCCCGACCGAGAATGGGGTGACGACATGCGGGACGCCAAGAACATCAGGATCGGAGCTTTGATCGACCGAGGAGTGACCGAGCTCACCTACGTCTACGACTTCGGGGACGATTGGCGGTTTCACCTCACGATCGAGGAGGTTCTGCCAGTCGTCGAGGGAGAGAGTTACCCCCGTCTCGTCGGCGGCGCTCGACGAGGACCGCCGGAAGATGTCGGCGGGTTTCCCGGTTTCGAAGAGTTCCTCTCCGCCATGCAGGATCCGACCCACGAGCGTCATGCCGAGCTGTCTCGTTGGTACGGCCGCCCCTTCGATCCCGAAGAGGTTAATCACGCGGAGATCGCCGTTCGCATGGCCAAACTCGTCCGGCGCCGCGAGATCGGCAAGGCATCCCACGCGAAGAACCGCAAAAAGGAAAACACACCACGAGTTCCCTGACCGGGTGAACCGTGACTTCTCTGCCAGGCCGACGATCGAAACCTCCCATCGGAGCTTGCCCGGCCCTCACGCCCTCGCCTTTTCGCGCTTCCTGCTGCCGATCAGCGCCATCAACATCGGGCCGAGGCTGAAGCCGCCCTCCTCCGCCTTGCGGGTCAGGCTGCGCAGATAGCCGCCGGCCGATGCGATCATCGCGTGGCGCTGCAGGATCGCCGCGACGACGACCGCCGCCTGAACCTCGCCGAGGATTCCCCTCGCCTCCTCCCAAGCGCTCGGCGAAATCCCGAGCATCGGCCGCACCACGGTTGCGGTGGCGAGGAAGTCGCGCCAGCTGGAGATGCCGTCTCGGGCATAGTCGATGATGTCGGGACAGGCCTGGAGCACCATCCCCAAGGGGAAGGCCCCTTCCGCAAGTTTGGGCGCTCGTGGTTCGATCTCTGCCCTCGCCGCCCTCACTTCTTGGAAGCGAGGTTCAAGTTCAGTAGAGGGGTGTGGGTTTGAATTCTGTATGTGACGCTCATTTTGAGACTCATCGGCGCTCGTATTCTCGTCTTTTCCATGCATTTCCAACAGCATGAACACATCGTCGGCGAGCGTCGAGAGATCCTCGGCGATCCCTTCGAGATCGGTGAGCCCGGCATTGCGCGGCATGGCCTCTACGATCGAGCGGAAATGGGCGTGAACCTCGTTCCAATCGGTAGGCCCCCTGCCCTCTCGCCGCGTCGGGACGCCCTCCTCAAGGCCGGTGGCGATCATCTTGGCGATGTCGCGGCGGCAGATGGTGATGCGCTCGCGCGCCAGCCGCAGCGCCCGATCGGCGGCGCGGACGTCCTCGGCCAGGCTCTCGATCTCTTCGGCGCGGGCGACGAGCGGCGTCAGATCGAAGCCGAAAGCCTGATCGATCTCTCCACCCTCCCCTTTGCGGGCGTAGCGCTTGCCGTTGGGGCTGTCGCGGCGGACGATGAGGCCGGCGTCGACCAGGCCGGCGATGTGCCGACGCAGCGTCGCCGGCGCCATGCCGTGTGCCCGGAGCGCCAGCTGTCGGTTCGACGGCCACACCACGAGCTTGTCACCCGACAGCGTCGTCTCCGGATGGAAGCTCAGCAGCGCGTCGAGCACCGCCAGCGCCCGCTCGGAGACCCCGAGTCTGGCTTTGGCAGTGCAGATCGAACGGAAGACCTCCCACTTGTGGACAACCTTTTCCGGGGCTCGCGCCTCCGCCTTGGACTGCGCTGCCACATGGGCAAGCGTCAGCGATCGCCCTCCGAAGGGCGTTCTGGACTGATAGGGCTGCATGATGCCTTTGCCTTTGTTCGGGCAAAAAAAATCTGCTCGCCGAAACGGCGTGGAAAACGCTTGACGGTGATTCCCGGAAATGCGAATCTCTAGTTGCTACACGAGAGAAGGGCTTCCGGAACGGTCGTTTCGGGGGCCTTTTTTCTTTGCGTCACTCTCCATTTTGGTTCGACGAATTCTCCTGCCGGAACGCCTCATAGAAGCGATCGAGATTGGCAGAGAGAAAGGCTCCGAAGGCAGCCGCCTCCCCGCTTCGCGCTTTCAGCGCCAGCGTGAATTTGCGTCCGTCTTCGATGATTTCCGCAGCCAGCGCCCCGTCTCGAGGACTCCAACTGCGACGGTCCAGCGAACGACGAGGCGTCACCGCATTGGATGCCTTCACCCGCGCGATCAGCGTATTGAAGCGCTCTTCGTTCGGCAGGCTCCGAAAGTCGCTGTCCGCAACGACCTCCAGAGCAGCCTCCAGTCTCGCTGGCTTCTCGAGAAGCTGCTTCAATTCGTACCAGCGATCGCGGCCGATCCCCTTGGCTCGCCCGAGTGCGGAGAGAACCTCGGACGGAAGGGTCGCCACGGACAACATCTTCGACAGGGTCGCCTTGTCGATGGACAACGCGGCGAGGACGACGGCGTTGTCGCCATCGTACTTAAGTCGGCAGAGCGTATCGGCGAAGACAGCCCGTTCGATAAAGGTCAGGTTGGCGCGGGCTGAATTCTCTTGGCCTTGCGCGACGACATGGTCCTTGTCAGAGAGCGCCTTTACGACGGCCCTCACCTTCCGCCCGAGCAGCCGAGCGGCCTTCAGACGCCTCCGGCCGAAGACGACCATGTAACGTCCGACGGCAGTCGGATGCGGGCGGACGAGAATGGGACTATCCTGCCCGCGCTCGCGAATGGCCTCGACGAGTTCTTGGAACTCGACTTCGTCATCCTCCAACCGATCCCGCACGAAGGAGGCATCGACGAGCTCGGGATCGAGGTCGACAATCGTTTCTCCTTCGGCGAGCCGATCGGCCTGTGCCGCCAATTCGCCGATCGAGCTGATGATCGACCGCGACGCTCCCTTGATGGTGTAGTCGAGAGCCGGACGCTCCGCCTCCGGCGCGCTTTCATCCATCAGATTGGCAAAAGGGTTCTTGCGAGCCATGGCGTCAGACCTGCATCCGATTGAGAGGGCAGGGGATTTCCCCGCTTTTGACGGCCGTCAACATCACAGCCGCCCCCATGCCTGGTGGATGAGGCCCTGGACCTCGAAATTGACGGCATCCATGCACTCGATGGCACGATCGTAGGTATCGCGATTGAAGTTCGACCGTTCGACTTCGTAGAGCGTCTGCTTGGTCAGACCCGCATCCGAAATAGCCGTCGACTTGAGCATGGGGCTCTTCAGGATTTCGCCGGCGAGCATGGAATGCATGAAGCCGAGCATCTGAGCCTGTGGCACATCCGTCGGTTCGTAGCGTGTGATCAGATAGCGCAGCCAGTCCATCTTCACCTCGGCCCCCGCCTTGCGGATGGTCTTGACGATGTTGCCGAGCATCAGAAGAAACTGGCTCATCGACATGAGATCCAGCATCTGCGGGTGAACCGTTATGAGGACGGATGTCGCCGCCGTCAGAGCCGTCAGCGTCAGGTACCCGAGCTGCGGCGGACAATCGATCAACACCACGTCATAGCGGTCGTCGACGTCTGCGAGTGCGGCGCCGAAACGCGTGAAGAAGCGCCGCCCTTCACCGCTTCCCTGCATGGCGAGCGGCGTGTCGTACTCGTATTCTTGGAGTTCGAGATTGGCCGGAATGATGTCGAGTAAGGGAAAGTTGGTCGGTAGGATGACGTCGGAGATCGGCTTGCGTGCCCCGTCGTAGCGGATGGTGTCGTAGAGCGAGGGATTGCGATCGAGTTCGGGCTGGAACCCGTGCAACGCCGAAAGCGACGCCTGCGGATCGAGATCCACCATGAGAACTCGGTGCCCGGTCAGCGCCAGATGTTGAGCGAGATGAGCCGTCGTCGTCGTCTTGCCGGAACCGCCCTTGAAATTGACGACGGCGATGACCTGCAGCTTCTCGCCCGGCTTTCGCCACGGGACATACTTCTTCGCGTCCGAGCGACCGTTCTTGTCGAGATAGTCACGCAGCTCCGCCATCTGCGCTGCCGTGTAGAACCTCCGACCGCCGGAGGCGATCTGAGGTTCGGGTCCTTTCCCTTCGAGGTGAAGTCGCTTCAAGTTGTTCGGACTGACCCCGAGATAGTGGGCAACCTCCGCCATGGCGAACAGTCGAAGCTTCTTCTTGGCATCCGGCGGGAATTTTTCCTGACGTAGCTGATCCAGCTTGCGGGAGATTTCAGCCCCCTGCATCAGGATCTTGTCGTCGAATTCGAATGAGGGGAGCGGGAGCATGTCGCCTTCCACCTGTCGAGAAAATGGCGCCAGAAACGGGGATCTGGCCGTGTTGGCGCCAGTATGTGCGATTCTCATGGGCAGGCAAGGACTTAATGGTTAACGAAAACTTACCGGTCGCCCCGCGCTCCCTGACGGCATCGAATCGCATTCCCGAATCTTTGCGCCAGTTCCGCAAGTTGCCGCCGAATATCGCCCGATTCTCCGCTTGACCGAACCCGTCGAAATTGACGGGGAAACGTCAGACCGATCGCAACTCGAGACCCAACACCGACGACGATCTTCGGACCTGCGAATCGACGACTACACCCCGTCAAATTCGCCGGTCTGACGCCGCGCGCCATCCGTGCTCCCCTTGGCTTCGTTCCAACGAACCGAGGGACCGAGCCATGCGAGCCGTAGCGATCTCGAACGCCGACACCGATCACGCACGCGATCTGATTGATCAGATGCATCGGTTGCGCGCCCGCATCTTCGGCGGACGCCTCGGTTGGAACGTCCGAATCGAAGAAGGGAAGGAGCTCGACGAATACGATCGGCTCGGCCCCACTTACATCCTCGCGATCACGCCGAGCGACACCGTCGTCGGATGCGCCCGACTTCTGCCGGCTACCGGCCCGACCATGCTGGAGCGAACCTTCCCACAACTGCTCGACGGCCGGAAGCTCCGCACCCATCGCGGCGTGATCGAGGCCTCGCGCTTCTGCGTCGACACGACCACCGGCTCGACGGTCTCGTCACGGACGCTCCATCAGGCGACCCTGACACTCTTCGCCGCGGTCATCGACTGGTCGATGGCCAACGACTACCGCGAGATCGTGATGGCGACCGACGTCCGCTTCGAGCGGATCCTGCAGCGGGCGCACTGGCCGATGCGACGGCTCGGCGAGGTTCGCCTGATCGGCGAGACCATCAGCGTCGCGGGAACGCTTCCGGCGGATCGGATCAGCTTCGAGAAGGTCTGCCCGCCCGGCTATGCCTCCGAGTTCGGCGCCCACGCCGCCGTCGCGGCTTGAGACGGCGGGTTCGGCATGGCTCAGGCGCGCTCCCATCCCCGATTGGTCCGCAAGCTCGAAGAGGCGCTCGGGCCGCTGCTCCGCGCCGCACTCGAAGACCCGTCGGTCGTCGAGATCATGCTCAATCCCGATGGGCGGATCTTCGTCGAGCGGTTGGGGGAGGGGATCCGTGAAGCCGAAACCATGCTCGCCGGCACCGCCGAGATCATCATCGGCAGCGTCGCCCACGCGCTCCAGTCGGAGGCCGACGACACACGCCCGATCGTCTCTGGCGAGTTGCCGATCGGCGGACACCGCTTCGAGGGGCTGTTGCCGCCGGTCGTCGGCGCCCCGACCTTCACCATCCGCAAGCGGGCGTCGCAACTGATCGCGCTCGATGCCTACGTCGCCTCGGGCGTGATGAGCGAAGGGCAGGCGGATGCCTTGCGCATGGCCGTCTCTTCCCGCCGCAACATCGTCGTCTCCGGCGGCACGGGATCGGGCAAGACGACGCTCGCCAATGCGGTGATCGCCGAGATGGTCCGCATCGCGCCCGACCATCGCCTGGTGATCCTCGAGGACACGGCCGAGATCCGCTGCACTGCCGAGAACGCCGTCGCGCTCCACACCTCCGACACCGTCGACATGGCGCGCCTCCTCAAATCGACGATGCGGCTGCGTCCCGACCGCATCATCGTCGGCGAGGTGCGCGACGGCGCCGCCCTGACCCTGCTCAAGGCCTGGAACACCGGCCATCCCGGCGGGATCACCACGGTTCACGCCAACACCGCGGCTTCCGCCCTGCGCCGGCTCGAACAGCTGACGGCCGAAGCGAGCCGGCAGCCGATGCACGAAGTGATCGGCGAGGCCGTCGACCTCGTCGTGTCGATCGAACGAACCCCGACCGGTCGACGCCTGCGCGAGATCCTCGAGGTCGAGGGCTTCGTCGATGGCCACTACCAGACCCGCCCTCTCTCAACCGAGGCAAGACGCCATGTCGCCTGATCGAACCTGCACGCTCGTTCTCCTCTCCCTCTTCTTGGTCGCCTGCACCGCCGGCCCGGCGTTCGCCTCGAGCGGCGGCAGCCTGCCGTGGGAGAGCCCGCTTCAGCAGATCCAGCAGTCGATCACCGGTCCGGTCGCCGGCTTCATCGCGCTGGCGGCCGTCGCGGTCGCCGGCGGCATGCTGATCTTCGGCGGCGAGCTCAACGATTTCGCGCGGCGGCTGATGTACGTGGTGCTCGTCGCCGGCATCCTGCTCGGCGCCTCCCAGATCGTCGCTCTGTTCGGCTCGACCGGCGCTTCCATCGGCGTGAGTGACGAGCGGGCAGGGGAGGGAGCGTGATGGCCGAGATCACGTCCTCGCTCGAGCGCACGCGCATTCACCGGGCGCTGTCGCGTCCCAACCTGCTGCTCGGCGCCGACCGCGAGTTGGTGCTGGTCACCGGGCTCGCCGCGGCGATCCTGATCTTCGTGGTGCTGACCTGGACCTCGGCGCTCGTCGGCTTCCTCCTCTGGACGATCGTCCTCGGAATCCTGCGGATGATGGCCAAGGCCGATCCGCAGATGCGGGCGGTCTATGCCCGCTACATCCGCTATCGGCCGATCTATCGGCCGACCTCCACCCCCTGGCGTCGCGCGTGAGGTCCGACATGGTCGCGCTCCGCTCCTTCCGTCCTTCCGGCCCGTCCTTCTCCGACCTGGTGCCCTATGCGGCCCTGGTCGAGAACGGCGTCATCCTGCTCAAGGACGGCTCGTTGATGGCCGGTTGGTACTTCGCCGGCCCCGACAGCGAGAGCTCGACCGACTTCGAGCGCAACGAGGTCTCCCGCCGGATCAATGCCATCCTGGCGCGGCTCGGATCCGGTTGGATGATCCAGGTCGAAGCGGTGCGCGTCCCGACGACCACCTATCCGGCCCGAGAGGCCTGCCGGTTTCCCGATCCCGTCAGCCGGGCGATCGACGACGAACGGCGGATCCGCTTCGAACGCGCGAGCGGTCACTTCGAGAGCCGACACGCGATGATCCTGACCTGGCGTTCGGCTTCGCCGCGCAAGGCCGGGCTGGCGCGTTTCGTCTATGCCGACGACGAGAGCCGCACCGCGAGCTTCGTCGACACCACACTCCATTTCTTCCGCACCAGCATTCGCGAGGTCGAGCAATATCTCGCCGGCGTGCTGTCGATCCGCCGGATGGTCACCCGCGAGGTGAGCGAAGCGAGCGGCCTCCGTGTCGCGCGCTATGACGAACTCTTCCAGTTCGTCCGCTTCGCCATCACCGGCGAGAACCACCCGGTCCGTCTGCCGGCGATCCCGATGTATCTCGACTGGTTGGCGGTCGCAGAGTTCCACCACGGGCTCGGACCGCTGGTCGATCATCGCCGTCTGGCGATCGTCGCCATCGACGGTCTGCCGGCGGAGAGCGCCCCCGGCATTCTCAACGCCCTCGACCTGATGCCTCTCACCTATCGTTGGTCGAGCCGCTTCATGTTCCTCGACGAGCACGAGGCGCGCGAGCGTCTGGAGCGGACGCGGAAGAAGTGGCAGCAGAAGGTCCGGCCGTTCCTCGACCAACTCTTCCAGACGGCGAGCCGATCGCTCGATCAGGATGCGGCTTCGATGGTCGCCGAGACTGAGGACGCCATCGCCGAGGCCGCCTCGGGTCTCGTCGCCTTCGGCTACTACACCGCGGTGATCGTGCTCTTCGACGAAGACGAGGAGCGGCTGCGCGACAAGGCCGAAGCGGTGCGCCGCCTGGTCCAGTCGGAAGGCTTCGGCGCCCGGATCGAGACGCTCAACGCGACCGAGGCCTTCCTCGGCAGCCTGCCCGGCAATTGGTACTCGAATGTCCGCGAACCGCTGATCAGCACGCGCAACCTCGCCGATCTGATCCCGTTGAACTCGGTCTGGTCGGGAGCCGAGGTCGCGCCCTGTCCCTTCTATCCCGAGGGTTCGCCGCCCTTGATGCAGGTGGCGTCGGGCTCGACGCCGTTCCGCCTCAACCTCCATGTCGACGACGTCGGCCACACCCTGGTGTTCGGGCCGACCGGATCTGGCAAGTCGACGCTGCTCGCCCTCATCGCCGCGCAGTTCCGTCGCTACGACGGCGCGCAGGTCTTCGCTTTCGACAAGGGCGGGTCGATGTTGCCGCTGACGCTCGCCGTCGGCGGCGACCACTATGACATCGGCGCCGGGGCAGGGGAGGGGGCTCTCGCCTTCTGTCCCCTGTCGGAACTGTCGAGCGAGGCCGATCGCGCCTGGGCGTCCGAGTGGATCGAAACCCTGATCGTCCTGCAGGGCGTGACCGTCACGCCGGACCATCGCAACGCGGTCTCGCGGCAGATCGAGCTGATGGCGGCGGCGCGCGGCCGCTCGCTCTCCGACTTCGTCTCCGGCGTGCAGATGCGCGAGATCAAGGACGCGCTCCACGCCTACACCGTCGACGGCCCGATGGGTCAGCTCCTCGACGCCGAGACCGACGGTCTGGCGCTCGGCGCCTTCCAGACCTTCGAGGTCGAAGAGTTGATGACCATGGGCGAGCGCAGTCTGGTGCCCGTGCTCCTCTATCTCTTCCGTCGCATCGAGAAGCGGCTCACCGGCGCGCCGAGCCTGATCATCCTCGACGAGGCCTGGCTGATGCTCGGCCACCCCGCCTTCCGCGACAAGATCCGGGAATGGCTGAAGGTGCTGCGCAAGGCCAATTGCGCGGTGATCCTCGCCACCCAGTCGATCTCGGATGCCGAGCGGTCCGGGATCATCGACGTCCTGAAGGAGAGCTGCCCGACCAAGATCTGCCTGCCCAACGGGGCGGCGCGCGAGCCGGGCACACGAGAGTTCTACGAGCGCATCGGGTTCAACGAGCGCCAGATCGAGATCGTCGCGAATGCCGTGCCGAAACGTGAGTACTACGCCGTCTCACCAATCGGTCGACGCCTCTTCGACATGAGCCTGGGGCCCCTGACCCTCGCCTTCGTCGGAGCGTCGGGCAAGGCGGACCTCGCGACGATCCGATCCCTTCACGCCGAATACGGGACCGACTGGTCCCGCCATTGGCTCAAACAAAGAGGGGTGGCTCATGCCGAAACCTTGCTCCCGCCGGCGTGACGCCGGCGCAATCCTCACCGTGGTCGCGATCCTGCTCTCGCCCTACCCGGTCTCCGCCGGCGGCGGCGGGTTGACCGGCGGCGCGACCGAATGGACGCAGCTCCTCAACAACGGCGAGCTGGTCAGTCTGGTCGGCCACTCGGCGACCCAGATCGACAATCAGGTGACGCAGATCACCCAGCTCGCCGAGCAGATCCAGAACCAGCTGCGCATCTACCAGAACATGCTGCAGAACACGGCGCAGCTGCCGGCCCATATCTGGGGACAGGTCCAGAGCGACCTCAACCGCCTACAGAGCGTCGTGACCAAGGCCCAGGGGATCTCCTTCTCCATGGGCAACATCGACGACGTGCTCTCCGCCCGCTTCAAGTCCTATTCCGACTTCAAGGCGAGCCAGCCGACCGGACAGAACTTCTCCGCGACCTGGCAGAGCTGGTCGGCGACCAACCGCGACACGATCGGCGGCACCCTGAAGGCCGCCGGCCTCACCGCCGAGCAGTTCTCGACCGAAGAGGCGACCATGTCGCAGCTGCGCTCGATGTCGGAGAGCGCCGACGGGCAGATGCGGGCGTTGCAGGTCGGCCACGACATCGCCGCCCAACAGGTCGCCCAGATGCAGAAGCTGCGTGGCCTCGTCTCCCAGCAGATGACGATGATGGGCACCTGGTACCAGTCGGAACAGGCGAGCCGCGATCTCGCCCAAGCCCGCCGCGAGAGCTTCTTCGATTCCACCGCGCCCTCGACGAGCGGCGGCCAGACCATGGAGCCACGCTGGTGAGCCGGATGCGTTTCCTCCTCCTCGCCCTCGCCGTCATCGTCATCCTCGGCACCGCCGTCGGCCTCGCGCTGAAGGCCAGAGACAAGCGGACTATGGCCGAGGACTTCCTCGGTGCGCCGAAGACCTACGATACCACCGGCGGTCAGCAGATGAAGCCGCGTTGGTGAGGGGAGGGCAGGGGATGCGGATATCCAAAACGCCGATCGCGATCATCACCGCCAGCGCCTGCCTGCTGGCTGCCGCCCCGGCGCTCGCGCAGGAGGGCAGTGTTCTCACCACCCTGGAAAACCAGGTGGTGACGGCGGCGCGCGGTTGGGAGACGACCGTCATGCAGGCGGCGCGCTCGCTGTTCTGGATCCTCGCCGGCATCGAGGTCGGGGTCGCCGCGATCTTCCTGGCGATCGAGGCCGCCTCGCTCGACGGTTGGTTCGCCGCCCTCGTCCGGCGGATCCTGTTCATCGGCCTCTTCGCCTTCGTGCTCGAACAGGGCCCGAGCTTCGCCAAGGCGGTCGTCGACAGTCTCTACCAGATCGGTGCCGGTGGTGGATCGGCGTCTCCTGCGAACGTCTTCAACGCCGGCCTGAAGGTCGCCGCGACCATGTCCGACAAGGCCAAGTTCGGCCTCTTCGAGGACAACTCGCTGGCGATCGCCGCCGTCTTCGCCATGGTCGTGGTCGTCGTCTGCTTCTCGCTGGTCGCCGCGGTCTTCGTCGCCGTGATGGTCGAGATGTATGTCGGGCTCCTCGCCGGCATGATCATGCTCGGCCTCGGCGGCTCCTCCTACACCAAGGATTTCGCGGTCCGCTATCTGACCTATGCCTTCTCCGTCGGCATGAAGCTGATGGCGCTGGTGATGATCGCCCGCATCGGCTCCGACGTCCTCTTGGGGCTCGCCAACGCCTCGAGCGGGTCCGATCAGTTCGTCTCGACGCTGGCGATCGCCGGGATCTCGGTCGTCGTCTTCGTCGTCTCGATCTACGTGCCGAACATCATTCAGGGCGTGGTTCAGGGCACTTCGGTCACCGGCGGCATGGAGGCGATCCGCCACGGCGGCCAGGCCGCGTCCTTCGCCGCCGGCAGCGCCGCGCTCGTCCATGGGGGAGGGCGGGCAGCTGCCTCCGGCTATTCGGCGGCGCGCGCCGGCGGCGCCTCGGTCGGCGCCTCGGTGCTCGCCGGCATGCGGCAGGGATTCGGGTCGACCAGTGGCGCACTCGCCTCCGCCGCCCGCGATCAGGCGATCGGCGCTCCTGGGTCCTATGGCACGTCCACCCTCGGCCTCGCCAACGCCAAGCTCGATCAGGCGCGTCAGAGTGCTGCTGCCACCCGACCGACGAAACCTTGAGACGAGGAGCCGCGAGAGCGATGGCCGACGCCACCCCACCCGAGAACCCCTATCTCGCCGCGCGCCAGGAATGGAGCGAACGCTACGGCGACCATATCGAGGCCGCCCGGAGCTGGCGCCTCGTCGGCATCACGGCGCTCATGATGGCCCTGATCGGTTTCGGCTATGCGCTCTTCCAGAGCACGCAGGTCAAGCTCGTCCCCTACATCGTCGAGGTCGACAAGCTCGGGACGGCGGTCACCGCCGGCACGCCGCAACAGATCGAATATGCCGACCCGCGCGTCGTCCGCGCCACGCTCGGTGCCTTCGTCAGCAATCTGCGCTCGGTCACCCCCGACGCCGTGGTTCAGAAGCAGTACATCGACCGCACCTATGCGCTGCTGCGCACCGCCGATCCGGCGACCGAGAAGGTCAACGCCTGGTACCGGGGCAATTCCCCCTTCGACAAGGCCAAGACCGCGACCGTCGCCATCGAAGTCTCCAACATCGTCGCGCTCTCCAGCCAGACCTACCAGATCGACTGGACCGAATACGAGCGCGACCGCAAGGGCAAGGAGACGGCGAGCCGGCGCTTTCGCGGCATCGCCACCGTCACCCTGACGCCGCCGCAGGACGAAGGCGTCATCCGCCTCAATCCGATCGGCCTCTACCTCAAGGATTTCGAATGGACGGCGCAGCTGTGACCGGCCGGCTTGGAGACCTCGTCATGACCGACAACCGAACGCGCGCGCTCGCCACCGCCGTCGCCCTGATCCTCGTCACCGGCAGCAATGCGGCCTCGGCGCAGTCGATGAGCACCAATGAATCCCGAGGCGCCAGTCTCTCCGCCAAGTGGCGTGAGAGGCCCGGGCTCGTCACGCGCGGGCCTGACGGCAAGGTGATCTTCCTCTACGGCGAGGTGCAGCCCTCGATCGTCTGCTCGCCGCTCCAGGTCTGCGACATCGAGCTCCAGGCCGGCGAAGTGGTTCGCGACGCGCTCGTCGGCGACACCGTGCGGTGGAAGGTCGAACCGGCGACCTCCGGTGACGCCGGCGCACAGGCCGTTCATCTCGTGGTGAAGCCGGCCGAGCCCGATCTCGTCACTTCGATGGTGGTGACCACCTCGCGCCGGACCTATCACCTCCAGCTGAAGTCGCACCCGACCCAGTACATGGCGCGGGTCGGCTTCGACTACCCGGAGGACGTCGGCGCACGCATGGCGGCAGTCAACGCCCGCATGGAAGCCTCGACGCTTCCCGGCGCCGGCGTCCCGGCCGAGCAGTTGAACTTCGGCTTCTCGATGAGCGGCAGCGCCTCGTGGCGGCCGACCCGGGTCTATTCCGACGGGACGAAGACCTACATCCAGTTCCCGTCGACCCTCTCGGGGACGGACGCTCCGGTCCTCTTCGTCGTCTCGGGCGGCGACAACCGCATCGTCAACTACCGCATGAAGGGCGACCTGATGGTCGTCGACTACGCCATCGACCGGGCGATCCTCGTCTCCGGGGTCGGATGGAGCCAGGAGAAGATCACCATCGCGAGGGGAGGGTGATCATGCGAGACCGCAACAGCCTTGCCCGCCTCGCCGCAGTGGCATGCCTCGTCCTGCCGATCGCCGCCTGCCAGACCTTCGGGACCGAGGGCCTGATCGCCAGTTCGGCGCCGGCGGAGCTCCCGAGCACGACCGCCGACACGATCGCTCGCGACCTCGCGAGCAAACTCGTCGAGCACATCGGTCCCGGTACGGGAACCATCCTGCTCGCCTCCACCGAAGCGCCCTTCGCCTCGGCCCTGGAATCCGCCCTGCAGGCCAAGGGCTACGCGGTCACTCGCGGCGGCTCGGCAGGGGAGGGGGCTTCGATCCCGCTCGCCTATGTGGTCGATCGCGGCGATGGCGAGGTCCTGGTGCGGCTTTCGACCAAGACCCTCGATCTGACGCGGACCTATCGCGAGACCCCGGCCGGGGCCGTGCCGTCGAGCCCGGTCTCGCTTCAGCGGCGCGGGTAGGGGAGGGGGTCATGATGCAGTCTCTAGATCTTTCCGGTCACCAACAACCGAAGATCCGCCGGCTCAACCGGTTGCCGATCGTCATCGGCCTGGGTCTCGTCGTGGTGTTTCTCGGGGTCGTCTTCTGGGGCTTGTCGAGCCGCGGATTCTACGGCCGCGGTCCCGCCGGCCCGGAAATCGGCGGACGGGGCGGTTCGGCCTCGAGCTTTGCCGACCAGATGAAACGCGGCGTCGCCGACGGCATCATCGGCGAACCGGCCGATGCCCAGCCTTACCTGCCGGCGCCCGTCGCAAAGCCGGCGCCGGACAAGCCGACCAATCCCTTCGTGGTGAAGCCGCTGGTCGAAGCTTCCGAACGTCCCCCGACCGAGCCGGACAACGCCTGGCGTGCGAGGTTGGAGCGCGAAGGGCAGGAACAGCTCTTCCGCGAAGCCCAGCGCGAGCGCATGGCGCGGGTGCAGGCGGCGAGCACTGCCAACGACTCGCCACTCGCCCTCGATCTGAAGAAGTTGCAGAGCGCGACGAGCGGGCAGGGGGGACGAGCGACGGACGCCTCGACCGCCAAGGCCGGCTCGGCCGCCGATCTCTACGCCACCGCGCTGAAGGCCGGCATCACGGGGCAGACGACCGACCCCAACGGACAGAAGGCCAAGGAGGAGTTCTTCAACCAGGACCTCAAATCGCTCGGCTATCTCCCATCCCGCGTCGTCGGCCAGACCTCACCCTTCGAACTGAAGCGCGGCTCGGTGATCCCCGCGACACTCGTCTCCGGCATCAACTCCGATCTTCCCGGCCGCATCATCGCGCAGGTCGGCC